>NZ_JBSFNC010000176.1:0-16906 GCF_053586895.1 Amycolatopsis sp. NPDC003731
CGAAGGCGTCTCCCGGACCGCGAACCCGCCCGGGTCCTCGTCCAGCGCGGTCTTCCACGCGTCTTCCAGCCCGACGCACAGTTTCGAGGGTGCCCTGAAGGAAATTCCAGGCGAAGTGCAGGCCGATCGGCAGCCACAGCGCCCGCGTGGCGGTGTAGGCGACCGCGAGCATGGTGCCGCCCTCGACCGCGATGGCGAGCGTGCCCCACAGGGTGGCGTTGCCGTTGATGAGGTGCGTCAGGCCGAAGAGCAGCGACGAGACCACGATCGCGACGACGCTGCCCGCGCGCTGTTCGAGGACGCGGTGGAGCACACCGCGGAACAGCAGTTCCTCGGTCACCGCCACGGAAGCCATCGAGCCGGCGACGCCCAGGTAGGCCCAGAACGAGCCGCCGGAGACGTCGGCGTCAGTGAAGACGAACAGGAGGAGCATGGTCGCGAGGAAGGCGGCGGCACCGATGAGCGCCCCGCGCCCGAGGCCACTCCACCGCCCGGCGGCGGCCAGTTCCGCGACCTCGTCCCGGTTTTCGACCAACCGGGTCACCCACCGGTAGGCGAAGACGGCTCCGGCCGCGGCACCGACCCCGACGAGCAGGCGCAGGACCGGCACCCCCGCCACGAGCGCGTCGAGGCCGCGGGCCGCGACCAGCAGCACGGCGGTGGCGACGAGCAGGACGGGGACCCGCAGCCGCAGCAATCGCGACTTTGGCTCGGTGGGGCTGGTCATGGCAATTCCTCTCGCCGCACGTTCCGAAGTGCGGCGAGAGTACGAGCGCGGCGCGGGATGCCGCGTCACTCCGTGACAGACAATCGCAGTAGCTCTCGAGAGGGACAAGCCGTTCGGAAAGCTAGCCCGTGTCCGCGGTGTGGCTGCGTTGGTCGGCGAGGCCGTCGAGGAACACCCGCACCAAGCGCTCCGCCGGCTCCGTCGGCTCCCGCGTCACCAGCCCCGACACCAGCGCTGCCTCGTGCATCTCGAACAGCAGGGCCAGGTCCGCGGGTTCGATGTCCGAACGCACCGTGCCTGCGCGTTGCGCTTCCTCCAAAGCCGGGCGCAGCAGCGAAACCACGGCGTTGGCGTGCTGGCGCTGGCTGCGCTCCGGCAGCTCCCGGAACAGCCGCACGAGCGGGCGGCGCCGGGCCTGCATGGCGAGCATCGAGCGCAGCAGCTCGCGGAACGGCTCGCGGCTGCGCACCTGGTCCTTGAGCGCGGCGAGGTGGTGGGCGGCGACAGCGAGGGCCAGCGCCCCGCGGTCGGGGAAGTGGCGGTAGACGGTCGCGCGGCCGAGGCCGGTACGGCGGGCCACCTCCTCCAGGCCGACGTCGGCATCTTCACTGAACGCCTCGTCGGCCGCCCGGAGGATCGCCTCGCGGTTGCGCTGGGCGTCGACGCGCCGGGGCACGGCCGCGGACGGTCGCACTGCGCGCATGAAACAGCACCCTACTCGCCAGTAGTGAGACGGGCAATCCATTTCATCTCTCGTTTCGGGTTCCTACAGTCACCCACGGTCACTGCCACCGCCCGGAGGAACCCGTCCATGCGCACCCTGAACCGCCGATCCGTCCTGAAGGGCGCCGTGGCCCTCGCGGGCGTCGCCGCGCTCGGCGCGGGCCGCGTGCCGGTCACCCGGGAGGAGCATCGGGTCGTGATCATCGGGTCCGGGTTCGGCGGCGGGGTCACCGCGCTGCGGCTCGCCCAGGCCGGCGTGCCGGTGCTGGTGCTCGAACGCGGCCGGCGCTGGCCGACCGGGCCGAACGCCGAGACCTTCCCGCACGTCACGTCGGCGCCGGACAAGCGGATCTTCTGGCTCGGCTCGGCGCCGACGTTGCCCGGCCTGCCCTCGTTGCCGCCGTTCGAGCGCTATACCGGGCTCCTGGAGCAGGTGAGCGGCCAGGGAATGAACATCATGTGCGCGGCCGGCGTCGGCGGTGGCTCGCTCGTCTACCAGGGCATGACGCTGCAGCCGACGGCCGAGCTGTTCCACGCGTGTTTCCCCGAGCAGCTCGACTACGCGCGGCTGGATGCCGAGTACTACCCGCGCGTCGCCCGGATGCTGGGCATCGCCACCGCCCCGGACGCCCTCGTCGCGAGCAAGCCGTACCAGGTGTCCCGGATCTTCGCCCGCAACGCGCGCAACGCCGGCTACGCCGTCGAGAAGATCCCGATGCCCATCGACTGGGACTACGCGCTGCGCGAACTGAACGGCGAGATGAAACCGTCGTACACCAACGGCGACTGCG
Organism: Amycolatopsis sp. NPDC003731; assembly: GCF_053586895.1. NCBI lineage: Bacteria > Bacillati > Actinomycetota > Actinomycetes > Pseudonocardiales > Pseudonocardiaceae > Amycolatopsis > Amycolatopsis sp. NPDC003731. The sequence continues at coordinate 2,242 of NZ_JBSFNC010000176.1, forward strand.
GGCTCGGGGTGAACAACGGCGGCAAGCACTCGGTCGACGTCACCTACCTCGCGGCCGCCGAGGCCACCGGCCGCTGCACCGTCGCGAGCCTGCACAACGTCACCGGCGTCGCGCTGGCCGACGACGGCCGGTGGGAGATCCGCGCCGACCGCATCGACACCACCGGGACCGTGCTCGAGCGGAAGGTCCTGACCGCGAAGGCGCTCGTCATGGCGGCCGGGACGGCGAACACGACGCGGCTGCTGATGCGGGCGGGCGCAAAGGGCGACATCCCCGACCTGCCCGACGGGCTGGGCGCCGGCTGGGGCAGCAACGGCGACCGCATCTACACCTGGACGAACCTCGCCGACGACTTCGGCGCCCCGCAGGGCGGCCCGGTCGTCTACGGCAGCAAGGAATGGAACGATCCCGCGACGGCCAACACCGTCATCCAGGCGTCGCTGCCGCCCCTGCCGGACCTGCGGACCACGATGCTCGTCGGGTACGGCATCAGCGAAGGCCGCGGCCGGTTCGTCTACGACGCGGCCAAGGACGACGCCGTCCTGCACTGGCCCTCCGGCGCCGACGCGAAGTTGAGCGCCCGCATCCACGAACGGATCACCCGCATCGCCGGCCCGCTCGGCGTCCTGCTCGACACCACCGCCCTCGTGCCGAGCACCTGGCACCCGCTCGGCGGCGCCGCGATGGGCTCGGTGTGCGACCTGTACGGGCGCGTGCTCGGCCACCGCGGCCTCTACGTGCTCGACGGTGCCTTGATGCCCGGCACCACCGCCGCCTGCAACCCGTCGATGACCATCGCCGCCCTCGCCGAGCGTGCGCTGGACCACCTGATCGCCGAAGACGTCGACCGCGTCTTCTGATCCCGAGTCGGACTCAACGAGGAGTTCCCGTGCGCACGAAGTCCCTCTGGACGGTCCTGCTGGCCGTCGTCGTCACCCTGCTGTCCACGGTGTCCGCGAGCGCCGCGGCCGCCGACCCGCCCCGCGGCCCGGACGGCGACGCCTTCTACACGCCGCCGAGCCCGCTGCCGGAGGGCGCGGACGGCGACGTCGTCTGGTGGCGGCCGCTGCCGGACTCCGGCAGCGCCAAGGGCTACCTGGTGCTGTACCGGTCGCGGTCCGCGACGGACACGCCGATCGCCGTGTCGGGCCGGGTCCTGGTGCCGACGGTGCCGTGGCCGGGCCCGGGCCCCCGCCCGATCGTCTCGGTGGCCAGCGGCACCCGCGGGATCGGCGACCGCTGCGCGCCGTCGAGGTTCCAGCCGGACTACGAGAAACCGCTGTTCGTCGACGCCGTGCTGAGCCGCGGCTGGGCCGTCGCGATCACCGACTACGAGGGCCTCGGCACGCCCGGCCTGCACACCTACGTCGTCGGGCGTTCGGAAGGCCACACGGTGATCGACGCCGTCCGGGCGGCCACCCGGCTCCCCGCGGCCGGCCTGGCCGCCGGCGGGCCGGTCGCGTTCTCCGGGTACTCCCAAGGCGGCGGCGGAGCGGCCTGGGCGGGTGAGCTGGCACCGTCGTACGCCCCGGAACTGCACGTCGCCGCGATCACCGCCGGCGGCACACCCGCGGACCTGAACGTGGTGGCCAAAAATCTCGACGGCGGCGTCGGCTTCGGGTTCCTGCTGCTCGCGTCGCTCGGCCTGGACGCGGCGTACCCGGAGCTGAATCTGCGGGACTACCTCACCGACCGCGGCCGGACGCTGTACGCGACCCAGCAGGACGCGTGCGTCGACGCGGTGTTCGGCTACGCCTTCGGCCACATCGCCGACTACACGACGTCGAACCCGCTCACCACCGCGAAGTGGCAGGCCCGGCTGGCCCAGAACGAACTGGGTGCGCACGCGCCGCAGGCGCCGGTCTTCCTGTTCCACGGCAGCCTCGACGAAATCATCCCGCTCTCCCAGGCCCAGACGCTGCGGCGCGAGTACTGTGCGGCCGGCGTCGACCTCATTTGGCGCACCTACGTCGGCGAGCACGTGACGACACTGGCGTTCTCCGCGGGCGATGTCGTGAACTACCTGGCCGACCGGTTCGCGGGCAAACCGGCGAAGTCCACCTGCTGATCGCTCTCGGACCGCGGACGCACGGAGACGGATCGAGTCAGATGTCGAGTCCGAAGAGGGCGGCGGCGTTCGCCGAGGAGAACTTGCGCCGGTCCTCTTCGGACTCGAAGTGCCCGAGGAAGGCGGTGATCTCGTCCCGGGTGGGCTGCTGGAAGGGGTAGTCGGTGGAGAAGATCAGCCGGTCGGCAGTGGTCACCGACAGGACGTGGTGCAGCAGGGCGGGGTTGAACATGCCGGAGTTGGTGATGTGAAAGTTCGACCGGATGTAGTCGGTCAGCGGCCGTTGCAGGTGGGCGACGCGGGAGAGGCTGTTGGCGCGATCCAGCCAGAACAGCAGCATCTCGCCCCAGTGGCCGAGCACGATCTGCAGCTGCGGGTGCCGGTCGAAGGTGCCGCGCAGGATGAGGCGCAGTGCCGCGGTGGCGGTGTCCAGGTGCCAGCCCCACCCGAAGGTGGCCAGGCCGAGTTCGGTCATTTCGTCGAAACCGCGGTAGGAGGCGTCGCGCAGCTTGGACGACGGAATCTGAGGGTGGATGAAGACCGGTTGACCGAGTTCCGCGGCTGCGGCGAAGAAGTCCTCGTAGACGGGATCGTCGAGGAAACGGTCACCGGACCGGCCGTAGACCATGGTGCCGACGTGGCCCAGGCCGGCCGCCCGGGCCAGTTCGTCGGCGACGTGTTCGGGAGCGGCCAAGGGCAAGGTCGACAGCGCCCGGAACCGGGTCGGGTTGCCGTCGACCGCTGCGGCGGCCATGTCGTTGGCCGAGCGGCTGAGCCGAACGGCCTGACCGGGGTCCAGCGGCTGGGTTCCCGGCGGGGTCAGCGCGAGGATCAACACGTCGATGCCTTGGGCGTCCATGGCCGCGATCCGTCCGTCGCCGAGGTCTTCCAGGCGCGGCCCGTGGTCGCCCATCTCGTTGAAGAACAGGGTTTCGTCCGGCTGCGGCGCGGCTTTGAGGGCGGTGGTGAGCTCCGGCATGATCCAGTGCTCTTCGATGGCGATGAGAGTCATGCGAGTCCTTGCGGGGATCGGAGGTCTTACCCGTCAGAGTAGTTATCATTTGATACACAAACCGTATCGACCCGCACTGGAGGTCACAAGGTAGCTGTCGAGTGACAGCTATCACTTGACAGCAAAGTTAGGCTGCCCGGGTGGACGAGGGACGCAGTGCCAAGTTGTTCGAGCTGGCGGATCTGATCTTGGCAGTGGGCCGCCACATCGAGGCAGCCAAGGAAGCCGAAGCCGAGGGCGGGACGCCGCTGGAAGGCGCGGTGATGCGGTTCGTCGACCGCCACCCGGGCACCACGGCCAGGGCGGCGGCCGAAGCGACCCAGCTGATCTCCAGCAACTTCAGCAGAGCGGTACGGGGCCTGGAGAGCAAGGGCCTGCTCCGCCGCGAGGTCGATCCCCACGACGCACGGCGGGTACGCCTCTACTCCACCGACAAGGCGCACCGGAACCTGCAGCAGCTACGCCACATCTGGTCCCGGCTCCTCGACGACGCCGTGACCGAGATCGACGAGGTCGACCCCGTCATCGCCACCCTCCGCCACATCGAAACCCGGCTGGTCACCCGCGCCGGGCGATAGTGACGGTGCACGTAGGTCCGACGATGGCCGAAGCGGCGTGGCCAACCCACGCCTTACCCACGGTGCGGCGGCCGACATTGTGCTCGGATGGGTGATTCTTCCGATTCGGGGTATTCAGCGGCCAGGTCACCGGCCGCGGTGGCCGCTGCCCCGTGGAGAGGACTGGCCTTGGTCGACGTGACGCGCACCTTCACCGTTGCGACTGCGCCGCAGGACGTGCTGGACTACCTCGAGGACTTCGACCACGCCACCGAGTGGGACCCCCGCACGCTGTCGTGCGAGCGCATCGGCGGCGGGGCGATCGAGGTGGGTGCGCGCTGGCACAACGTCTCCAAGATCGCCGGTGTGGAAACCGAGCTGACCTGCGAGCTGATCCGGCTCGAACCCGGCCGCGTCGTGTTCGCCGGGCGCAACGACACCACCGCCACGCGGGACGACATCACCATCACTCCCACCGGCGCGGGCGGCAGCTCCCTGACCTACCACGCCACCATCGACTTCCACGGCGCCACCGAACTCGGCACCCCGATCGCCGAGGTCGTGTTCGAGAAAGTCGGCGCCGAGATCGAACACGCCCTCACCCGCGTTCTCGGCAGTCCAGCACCGGTTCCCGACCCGCAACGGTGATCCGCGCTTCCGCCTTGGCCACCCGGCAGCGCAGCCGAGGCCCGGGAGCCGCCCCCTAGTTTCCCCGGCCGACGAGGTGGGCCGGGTCGGTGCCCCCGTGACCGGCCACATAGGACGCCGGCTCCACCGGCTGGTCGGTGAAGAAGCGGACGGCCAGGTCCGCGACGTCGGCCGCGCGCTCCAGGACCACCCAATGGTCGGCATCCCGGATGCGGACGAACCCGCTGCCCGCGATCGTGGCCGCGAACTCCCGCTGCCGCTCCGGGGAGGTGATCGAGTCGTGCTCCCCGGTGAACACCACCGCCGGCACCCCGGACAGGCCGCCGTCGAAGGCCGGGCCGCTGATCAAGGACCGGCGCAGGTACTCCATCACGTTGGCCGGGCTGGAACAGCACCGACGTCCCCACCGGCACGTTCCAGGGCAACACCCCGACGATGAGCCTGCTCAGCGTCAGCGGCGGCAACCTCAGCATCTACACCCCATCACTGGGCACACCGACGGTCCTGTAAAACAGCGGCGATGGACTGCCCGACGCCAAACCGCTGGCGGCCGGGACGCACACGCACGCGAACTGGGCGTTCAGCGCCGCCGGCACGTACACGGTGACCTTCCGCGTCAGCGGCACGCTGGCGGCCACCGGCGCGACCGTCTCGGCGGACGCGACGTACACGTTCAAGGTCCTGTGTCCCCGCCGGACGCGCCGCCTCGGCACCGGCGCGTCCGGCTCCCGACTTCGGTTCGACGCCGTGCCGACCGTCCTGCGGTTGCCGTCAAACCCTCCTCGTCCCGGCTCGCCGGACCAGGTAGTCGAAACCCGCCGCCAACTGGCTTTCCGGCCGGCACTCGGCCGCCTTCGCCCTGGCCTCCGCCGGGTCGGACCAGGATCGCACCGGCCCGGCGGCCATCGCCGTGAGCTGAGCCGTGCAGGCCCGGACCAGCAGGACCGCGGGCATGACCGCCGCGCCACGGTCCGACCGGCGGCCACCAGCCCGCGGTGCGGCATCAGCGAGGCGGGTGCGTCGCCGAGAGCGGCGGTCAAGCCGAGCATCGAAGCAGGTCGTGCCACCAGAAGAAAGCGCAATCGCCGGAGCAGGCGGTGGCGCTATTGCCGTCGGGGGTCCGGGTTCTCGCAGTCGTCCACCGAGATGATGCCCGCCTCGATCGGCGCGGATTTTCCGTACTGGGCTCCCGTGATGACGAAGACCAGGCCACGGTTCCGAGGGCTCTGGAGACCGTCGAGGGGAAGGGTGAACCGGCTGTACCCAGCCGGCATGGGCGAGGACAGGCGCGTCCACTTCCCGGGGTTGCCGAGGTGGCGGTTGATGAAGAAGTCCTGATTGTCGTTGTCCGTGACGATGATCGTTCCGTCCGGCCCACCCGAGTCCATCCACGACACCACGGGCGCTCCGTTCGGCGCAACGCCGTTCTGGTCGAGGAGCGGGGTGTCCTGGGAGAACCGGAACGACTCCGGGTCCTTCGCGATCCGGTAGTGCACGTGGTAGGTGTAGTGGTCTTGATCGGGGTTGTCCGGGTCGTCGGGCGCCCCGAATTCGTAGGTCATGATCCACCGGCCCCGGTTCAGCCTGGCCACGGTGGTCATGCCCGGTCGTTCGGGGTACGTCGTCCCGGTCGCATCGTCGACCACGGGACCCCACGTGCGCAGGTCCGTGCTGGTCTGGTGGGCGAGCTTCTGACCGAACTCCGGGTCCCGCTGGTCGGAGTAGTAGCAGATCAGCCGGTTGTCGTGCAGCAGCAGGAAAGGCTCCCACACCGGCGTCGCGCCGTTCGTCGTGTCGGGCGGTCCGCCCCGGGCCACCGTGCTCAGGAACCGCCAGGTGCGGCCGCCGTCCGTGCTGGCGTGAAGCTGGATGTTGGTGCTGGTGAAGCTGTCCAGCCAGTTGCAGGCGAAGAGCAACGCGCCCTTGGGCAAGCCCGCGAACGCCCGGGGCAGTTCGTACAGGAACGGATGAAGGGAAAGTCCGGTGGCCTCATCGCCGTTGGGCACAGTGCCCTGCTTCTCCCAGGTACGGCCATCGTCGTCGCTCCGGTAGAGCGGGAAACCCGGACCGCCTCCTCCTTGAAACGTCGCGAGCAGCGTCCGCGACATCCCGGCAGGCCGCCCGGCGATAAGCCGCACGGCCCGGGCGTAGGACGCCCGTCCTCCCGGGTCCGCCACGACAACGGGCCCGAACGGAGTCTCTCCACGCACCTTGCCCGTGTCCGCGAACGCCGGCCCGGCCAGTCCCAACGTCGCCCCGGCGGCAACGCCCGCGCCTGCGCCGAGGAACATCCGACGGGAGAACCGCGAACGGCCGGCGGTCGGATCACCGGCGTGTGATGCGTGGCGATCCTGCACGATTGCCTCCAACGCCTCGCCGGACCACTTCGTCCAGATAATGAACTAAACCTGCCGTCCTGACCACTGTCAAGGACAGGAAACCGTTTCCACGGCGCGAATGGCCGAATTCACGATATGTAATTTTCTTGAGGGGAACGAGCCGGGTTTCGTTCCTGCGCGGTACGCCGCAGATCCAGGAGATGCCGCGCCAGCTCGGTGACGGTGGGCCGGTCGAAGACGACGGTGGCGGGCAGGTCGATGCCCGACAACCCGGCGAGGCGGGTGCGCAGCTCGATCACGGTCAGGGAATCGAACCCGAGCTCCGGGAACGGGCGGTCGTCGTCGATCACGGCGGCGTTCGGGTGCCCCAGGACCGCCGCGACCTCCGCGCGCAGCAGCTTACGCAGCTCCGGCTCGACCGGGTTCTCCGGCCAGCTCGCCCGCGGCGCGGGCAAGCGTGCGGGCGAACGGCCGGTCGGCGGCGCCATCGACACCGTCGGGTCGAACCGGACGGGCACCAGCACCGGTTCGGCCGAGCCGAGCGCGGCGTCGAACAGCGCCAGGCCCTGCTCGGCCGTCAGCCCTTCCACGCCGGACGCGCGCATCCGCCGCCGGGCGGTGGCCGAGATCCGGTCGCCCAGACCGGTGCCCAGCTCCCATAGCCCCCATGCCAGCGACAGCCCGGGCAGCCCCGCCGCGCGGCGGCGGTACGCGACCGCGTCCAGCACCCGGTTCGCGACCGCGTAGTTGGCTTGCCCGGCCTTGCCGAACACGCCGGTGACCGAGGAGAACAGGACGAAGGCCGTCGACGGCAGGTGCCGGGTCACCTCGTCGAGGACCAGCGCCGCGTCCGCCTTGGGGCGCAGCACGACGTCGAGGCGTTCCGGCGTCTGGGCCGACAGCACCCCGTCGTCGACCACGGCCGCGCTGTGCACGACCGCCGTCAACGGCGGCTCGCAGCTGCCGACCAGCCGCGTCACAGTCGCCCGGTCCGCGACGTCGGCCGCGACGATCCGCACGTCCGCGCCGAGGTCCCGTAGCGACGCGAGCAGTTCGCCGGCTCCGGGCGCCGCCGGCCCGCTGCGGCTCACCAGCAGGAGGTGCCGGACGTCGTGCGCGGTGACGAGGTGCCGGGCCACCAGGGCGCCGAGCGCGCCCGTGCCACCGGTGATCCGCAGGACGTGCGGCACGCCGTCGCGGACGGCGATCTGCGGCTCCGTACTGGTCCGGACCGGTTCCGTGGCCGCCGACGGCGGGACCGGAATCCATTGTGGACGGTAGAGCATCGTGTCGGGCGCCGCCATCGGCCGGGTCGTCAGCGATTCGACCACGGCCACCGGGCTCCCGGCTTCGTCGTCCAGCGTGACGCGGACGGAGCCGGAGCCGAGGCGGACGCCGCGGCGCAGGACGAGCTGACCCTCGCCATCGCCGCGCGCACCGGCACCGACGCCGTCGACGACCTGTACCCGCAGGTGGTCGCGGCGGTGGTCGGCACTGTCGAAACGTCGGCCGCCGGTGATCACGGCCGCGAGCTTCCAGCCCAGGTTGATCGCGTCCTGCATCGTGGCATGGGCTTCGTCGGAGACCCACCCCGACCAGGACGAAGGACGAGACGCCACCCGGCAATGGTTCGGCGTCCCGCTCAACGCCTAGGAGGATGGCCCGGGTCTGGGCGCAGCGACCCGCTGATCAAGACGTGCTCAGCGGGTCAGCAGGTCTCGGATCGCGCCCGCGATCTCGTCCGGCGCTTCCTCGGCCATAAAGTGCCCGGCGTTCGTCAGCCGGTGGTCCAGATCCGGCGCCCACGCCTTCCACACGGCGGCGGCGTCGTAGCCCAGCTGCGCGCCCCAGTCCTGCTGGACGACCGTCACCGGCATGGCCAGCTGTGACCCGGCATCCAGGTCGGCCTGATCGTGCCGGAGGTCGATGCCGGCCGAGGCGCGGTAGTCCGCGACGATCGACGGCACCGCCGCCGCGCTCGCCCGGAGGTACTCCGCCCGCACGTCGTCCGGGATCGCGGCCGGGTCGTTGGCCCACGCGTCGAGGAACGAGCCGAAGAAGGCGTCCGCACTGGCCGCGATCATCGTCTCCGGCAAGCCCGGCGGCTGCGCCATCAGGAACAAGTGGTAACCCACCGCCGCCGAGACGCCGTGCAGCACGTTCCACATGTCCAGCGTCGGAACGACGTCGAGGATGCCGAGGTGCGAGACGGTCTCGGGGTGGTCCAAGCCCGCCCGGAAGGCGACCAGGGCGCCCCGGTCGTGCCCGACGAGGGCGAAGCGCTCGTGGCCAAGTGCGGCCGCCAGAGCCACCACGTCGGCGGCCATGGTGCGCTTGGCGTACACCTCCTCGCCGGTGGCCACCGGCTTGGCGCTGGCGCCGTAACCCCGCAGGTCGGGGCAGATCACCGTGTGCTCACCGGCGATCCGCTCGGCGACGTGCCGCCACATCAGGTGCGTCTCGGGGAAGCCGTGCAGCAGGACCACCGGGCTGCCGCTGCCGCCGACCGCGGCCGCCAGCTCGACACCGTCGGTACCGGGCAGGCGGACGTGGTCGAAACCGGGAATGGAGAGTGTCATCGAAGGTCGTCTTTCGGATCGGGAACCTGACCCGGCCGAGCCTGGGCGACGGCGATCAGCAACCGATCAGTGCGCCCGGGCGCCTCCGGCCTCCAGCCCCGATGATGAGGGCATGCGAATCGACGTGCTCGGTGCCGTGCGGGCCTCGGACGACGACGGGCGCCCGGTGAACCTCGGCGGTCCCCGCCACCGCGAGGTGCTCGCCCGCCTCGTCGCCGCCGAAGGACGGCTGGTCACCACCGACACGCTCGTCGACGACCTCTGGACCGAGCCACCGGCACGCGCGGTCGGCGCGCTGCGGACGTTCGTCGCCGCCCTGCGCCGCGCCCTGGAACCCGACCGGTCACCGCGTACCCCGCCGCGGGTGATCGTCACCGAAGGCCCCGGATACGCGCTGCGCCTGCCCCGCGAAAACGTGGACGTCCACCGGTTCGAGGACGCGCTCACCCGGACCCGCCACTCCCCCGGCGCGGTGACCGAACTCAGCGCGGCGCTCGCGGCCTGGCGCGGCCCCGCCTACGCGGACGTGCCGGATTCGCCGTGGGCGCAACGCGAACGCAGCCGGCTGGAGGAACTGCGGCTGGCGGCGCTGGAACTACGCGCCCGCATCCTCCTCGACGCCGGAGAAGGCGCCGACCTCGTCGCCGAACTCGGCGCGCACGTCACCGAACACCCGTGGCGCGAACCGGCCTGGGGACTGCTGGCCCGCGCGCTGCACCACGCGGGCCGCCAGGCCGACGCGCTGTCGACCCTTCGCCGCGCCCGCGCGATGCTCGCGGGCCAGCTCGGCCTCGATCCCGGACCTGACCTGCAACGTCTGGAGGCAGACATCCTGACCGGGCCCGCTCCAGGCACGCCGAACGCGTGGACCGGCCCGGGTGTCCGGCTCGGCCCACGCACCACCGTGGACCTCGCCCGCACGCTCGCGCTGGCCGGCGGCGACGCGCTCATCCACTCGCGGCGCGACCGCCTCGCCGCGATCCACGCCGCCGAACGCACCGGGGACCTGCACCTGACCGCCCGGATCATCGGCGCCTACGACGTTCCCGCCATCTGGAGCCGCGCCGACGACCCCGAACAGTCCCGGGCGGTCGTCACCGCCGCCGAACGCACGCTCACCCGGCTCGGACCCGACGCGCCCGCCGACCTCCGGGCGCGTCTGCTGGCCACGATCGCTGTCGAAAGCCGCACCGCCGACCTGGCCGCAGGCGTGCTGAGCCGCGCCCGGCAGGCCGCGCACCAAGCCGAGGCGCTGGCCCGGGAGCTGGGCGATCCGGCGTTGCTGGCGTTCGCGCTCAACGGCGTGTTCCTGCAGTCCTTCGCCCGCCCCGGCCTCGCGGCGGTACGCGACGGGATCGGTGCCGAGATCCTCGACGTGGCGACCAGGAACGGCCTGCCGAACTTCGCTGTCCTCGGCCGGCTCGTCCGCCTGCAATCCGCTTCGGCCCTCGGTGATCTGGACACCGCGGCCGCGCACGCGACGGCGGCCGAACATCTCGCCGCCACCACCGAGGCTCCTCTCGTCGGCGTCCTCACCGCCTGGTTCCGGGCCCGGGTCACGGCGACCCGCAGCACCGAGCCCGCCGGACCGGCCCCGGCCGCGGCCGCGGCTCAGTACCGTGCCGCGGAGGAGGCCCTTCGCACCGCCGGGATGCCCGGCCTGCACCGTGGCCTGTTCCCGCTCGCCCTCCTGGGACTGCGTCTGCTGCACGACCGTCCCACGCCCACCGACCGGCACCTGGACTGGGGGCCGTATCTGCCCTGGGCATGGCCCCACGTGCTGCTGGGCCAAGGCCGTGCCGAGGAGGCCCGCACCGCCCTGGCCGCGGCGCCGGAGCCACCTCCCGACCACATGCAGGAAGCGATGTGGTGCCTGACCGCCCACGCCGCAGTCCGCCTCGACGAATCCGAAGCCGCGGCGCGGGCCGCGGCGGCCCTGCGGGACGCTCAGGCGGAAGACGCCGGCGCCGGCAGTGGAATGCTGACCCTGGGCCCGGTGGCCCGGTACCTGGCGGACGCGGAGTCCCTCGCTGCTCAGTGCACCGACTGGGGGAACCGCAGCACGAGGTCCGGGTCGTAGCGGCGCGCCACGGCACGCAGCCGGCGCAGGTTGTGCCGGTAGGACGTCTGGGCCCAGTCTTGCTGCAGAGGGTCCAGGTAGTTGATGTACGTGCCGGTGCCGACCAGGCGCGCCAACGCCTTCTGCGCCTGGTCCACCTCATGGGTGACCTGGTCGGGCGGCAGGGTGCCGACGGAGCCGAAGATTTCGATGGACGTCGGTGCGCCGCGGTGCGGATAGGCCGTGTCCGTCGGCGTCTGCCGGTCGATCGCTCCACCGAGCGCGCCCAGGATCAACAGCGCGCTGTCCATGCCGCGCACCGTGTCCGCCACCGTCTGCGGGTCGTGCCACCTGTCCACGATCCGTGACGAAGCGCGGAATGCGTTGCGGGCCGGCTGACCACCGGTCATGATCGCCGTCGCGGTCGGGTAGTCGACCTCGGCGTGTTCGATCGGTGCGTCCACGCCGGTCGCGTCGAGCAGGCGGGCGAGTTCCGCGAGCACCATGCCCTCGCGTCCGACGCCGCAGCCGAGCACGTCCACCGCGCCGTTCGGTGTGGCCACGCAGGAGGTCGACACCTCATCGGGCAGCGCCACGCTCCACGGCTGCCATCCGCCGAGGACGTCTGCCGCCGACCCCGCCGGGAACCGGACGCGGAACACGGTCAGCACCTCGGGCATCGGCGCGGTGGCGAACTCGAATGAGGTGACCACTCCGAAGTTGCCGCCGCCACCGCCGCGCAACGCCCAGAACAGTTCGGACTCGCGGTCTTCCGACGCGGTGACCACCCGGCTGGCCACCGTGACCATCCTGGCGGCACGCAGCCTGTCGCAGACGAGGCCGTACGTGCGCTGCGTCCAGCCGAGTCCGCCGCCGAGAGTGAACCCGGCGATGCCGACGGACTGGCAGTTGCCCAGCGGCAGGCACCGACCGGCGGCGGTGAGCGCCGAGTAGACCTGGCCAAGGCGCGCACCCGCACCGACCACGGCAGTGCCGTCGGACCGCACCTCGACCGCGGACATCCGCGAAAGGTCGACCACCAAGCCGTTGTGCGGTGTGGAGTAGGCGGCGTAGCTGTGCCCACCGCCACGCGCAGCCACGCGGACGCGAGACAGGCGTGCTTCCTCCAGACAGCGCTGCACGTCATGTGGCCGCACGCACCGGGCGATCGCGGCAGGCCGATGGTGGTCGAACAGCGAGTTGAACGGCAGCCGTGCGGTGTCATAGCCGTCATCACCGGGCACCAGGAGTTCGCCGTCCAGGCGAGCGCGCAACCGCTCCCACCGCGATGGGAGCGCGTCCGCGATCCCCTCCCCGCCCACACCCATCGCACCTGAGGCCACCGCCGCGCCCGCCCACCGCAACACGCCTCGCCGCGAAATCGCCACATCGTCTCCGTTCCTCGGTTGTGTGCGCCATTCCAACAAGGCGTTCAGTCAAGGCCAATTCGCGGTTCGGTGCTGTAACTTTCGCATCCGGCGCCGGAACCCCGCTGTTCGCGGACGTCGGCGGAATGCACTCTTGTGAGCGTGAACATCGAATGCCAGACTGGCTTCCGCCTGCGCCGCTGACGGAAGTCGCTGCGTCACAGCCCCGTCGGCGAACAACCGGAACGTCGTACGCACCGAGGAGTGAGATCAGGGTGACCGCAACACGACTTCCCCGCCCTCGCAGGGCGGCCACGCTGTTGGCGGCAGGCGTGCTGCTGTCCGCGATCACGACGGTACTGCCTACGTCGTCGGCGGAGGCGTTGGAGAACGGTGTGGCGCGCACGCCGCCGATGGGGTGGAACTCCTGGAACACGTTCGGCTGCAACATCAACGAGACGTTGATCAGGCAGATGGCCGATACGATGGTCAACTCCGGCATGCGTGCCGCGGGCTACGAGTACGTCGTGGTGGACGACTGCTGGATGAACCCGAACCGGGACTCCGCGGGCAACCTCCAAGGCGACCCGAGCCGGTTCCCCAGCGGCATGAAGGCGCTCGGCGACTACATCCACGGCAAGGGCCTCAAGTTCGGGATCTACCAGGCGCCGTTGGCCGAGACGTGCGCCCAGTACTTCAACTCCTACGCCGGTTCGACCGGGGCGCTGGGCCACGAGGAGCAGGACGCACGCCAGTTCGCGGCCTGGGGCGTGGACTACCTCAAGTACGACTGGTGCTCGCCCAGCGGCACGATCGACGACCAGGTGCGCACCTTCGCCAAGATGCGCGACGCGCTGCGCGCCGCCGGCCGCCCGATCGTCTACAGCATCAACTCCAACAGCATCCACGACAAGACCGGACCCCGCCGCAACTGGGGCGACGTGGCGAACATGTGGCGCACCACCGAGGACATCACCAACAAGTGGGACACCGGGCAGACCAACGGCTACCCGATGGGCATCCAGAACATCGTCAACGTCACCGTGCCCCTGGCGTCCTACGCCAAGCCCGGCGGGTTCAACGACCCGGACATGATGGAAGTCGGGCGCGGCGGCATGAACGACACCGAGATGCGCAGCCACTTCGCCCTGTGGGCCGTCATGGCCTCGCCCCTCATCGCGGGCAACGACCTGCGCAACATGGACGCCGCCACGTCGACCATCCTGAAGAACGCGAACCTCATCGCCATCAACCAGGACGGCCTCGGCCTGCAGGCCAAGCAGATCTCCAACGACGGCACCCGGCGCGTCCTGGCCAAGCAGCTGGCCAACGGCAACGTCGCGGTTGCCCTGTTCAACCAGGGCGGCGGCACGACCACCGTCTCGACCACGGCGAGCGCGATCGGCCTGTCGGGCAGCTCGTTCACGCTGCGCGACGCCTGGACCAACGGCACGACCACCACGTCCGGCGCCATCTCGGCCGGCGTCCCGGCGCACGGCACCGCGGTGTACGTCGTCAGCGGTGGCGGGGGCCCCGCGCCCACGTCGTTCTCCTTGGTGAGCCAGAACTCCGGCCGCTGCCTGGACATCGCCGGCAGCACGCCGACCAACGGCGCCCTGGCACAGATCTGGGACTGCAACAGCCAGACCAACCAGCGCTTCACCACGACCGCGGCCGGCGAGCTGCGCGCCTACGACGGCGCGAAGTGCCTGGACGTCTCCAACCAGGCCACGGCCAACGGCACCGCCGTGACGGTGTGGGACTGCAACGGCCAGGGCAACCAGCAATTCCGCGTCAACTCCGACGGCAGCGTGACGGCGGTGGCGTCGGGCAGGTGCCTGGACGTCAACGGCGGCGCCACCGCCAACGGTACGAAGGTCATCATCTGGGACTGCCACGGCGGCACCAACCAGAGGTGGACCCGCAGCTGATCCCCCGGCGGCGACCAGGCCGGCGTCGGCCTGCTTGACCGGCCCGAGCGAGGTGTGTTCCCCGGACCCGGCCCGCAGGTCGGGGGCGGGCGCGGGAGCGGCCGC
>NZ_JBSFNC010000177.1:0-16860 GCF_053586895.1 Amycolatopsis sp. NPDC003731
GTCCGGGCCCGTCGCGACCGGCCCGGTGCCCTGGGTCCTGTCCGCGAAAACGCCCGCTTCGCTGGCCGCGCAGGCCCGCCGGCTGCGGGCGCGGGTAGGGGCCGCACAGGGGGTCCGGGCCGCAGATGTGGGGTACTCCCTCGCGAAATCCCGGTCTACGTTCGAGCGACGGGCGGTGGTCGTGGCTCCCGACGGTCACGACCCGCTGGGCGCGCTCGCCCACGACCGGGCCGTCCCCGGCCTGGTCCGGGGCAGCGCCCGCCGCGGGGGCAAGGTCGCCTTCGTCTTTCCCGGGCAGGGCTCGCAGTGGGTGGGGATGGCTTTGGACCTGATGGACACGTCGCCGGCGTTCGCGGCCCGCATGCGGGACTGCGAACGCGCGCTGGCGCCGTTCGCCGGCTGGTCGCTGCCCGACGTCCTCGGCGACGAAGCGATGCTCCGGCGCGTCGACGTCGTGCAGCCCGCGCTGTTCGCGGTCATGGTGTCGCTGGCCGAACTCTGGCGGGCCCACGGGGTTTCCCCGGACGCCGTGATCGGCCATTCCCAGGGCGAGATCGCCGCTGCCGTGGTCTCGGGCGCGCTGTCCCTCGAGGACGGTGCCCGCGTGGTCGCGTTGCGCAGCAAGGCGATCCTGGCCCTGGCCGGGCGCGGTGGCATGGTCTCGGTCGCGGCGCCCCTGACCGCGGTCGAGCCACGGCTCACCGACGAGCTGTCGGTCGCGGCCGTCAACGGCCCGGCCGCGGTGGTGGTGTCCGGCTCGCCTTCCGCCCTGGACGCGCTGATCGAGTCCTGTGCAGCCGACGGCATCCGCGCGAAGCGGGTCCCGGTGGACTACGCGTCGCACTCGGTCCAGGTCGAGGCGATCGAGACCGAGTTGCGCGAACTGCTCGCCCCGGTTTCGCCGCGGTCGTCGGAAATCGCCTTCTACTCCACGGTGACCGCCGAGCCGATCGACACCGCCGGGCTCGACGGCCCTTACTGGTACACCAACCTGCGCAACCCGGTGCTGTTCGACGCGACCATCCGGCAGCTGGCCGCGGACGGCTACGACACGTTCATCGAATGCAGTCCGCACCCGGTGCTCACGATGAGTGTCGAGGACACTGTGGACGAAGCCGTCGTCACCGGCACGCTGCGCCGCGGCGACGGCGGGCTCGACCGGCTGTACACGTCGTTCGCCGAGGCCTGGGTGCACGGCGTCGACGTCGACTGGACGCCCACGTTCGGCGAAGGCGCCCGGCTGATCCCGCTTCCGACGTACGCCTTCGACCACCAGCGGTACTGGCTGGACCCGGCTCCCGCGGCCCCGGCGGAGGACGGGCTGTGGACGGCGCTCGAAGAAACCGACGACCTCGCCGGGCTCCTCGGAGTCGATCAGGGCGCGCTCGACGAGGTGCTGCCCGCCCTGACCCGGTGGCGCTCTCAACGCTCCACAGTGGACTCCTGGTGCCTGAAGATCGGCTGGGTGCCGGTCGCCGAGCCCGCCCTGCCGCTGCTGTCCGGCCGCTGGCTGGCCCTGGTGCCCGCCGGGCCCGGCCGGTCGGCGGTGCTCGACGCCCTCGCCTCGCGCGGCGCCGACGTCGTCACCGCCTCGCCGGAGGACCTGCCGCCGGGGGAGTACGCCGGCGTCGTTTCCCTGCTGGGACTGGACGAAACCCCGCTGCCCGGGCACCCGCTGCTCGCGACCGGGGTCGCCGCGACGGCCGCGCTCGCCCCGGCACTGGCCGCCGCCGGGATCGACGCCCCGCTCTGGCTGCTCACCCGCGGGGCCGTGGCCACCGGGCCCGGCGACGCACCGGCGTCGAGCGTCCCGGCGCAGCTCTGGGGCCTCGGCCGCGTGATCGGCCTCGAGTACCCCGGCCTCTGGGGCGGGCTGATCGACCTGCCCGCCGCGTTCGACGAGCGGGCCGCGGACCGGCTGGCCGGGCTGCTGGCCGAGCCCGGCGGCGAGGACCAGCTCGCGCTCCGCGACCACGGGATCCTGGCCCGGCGGCTGCGCCCGGCGCGTCCCGCACCGGCGGGAGAGCCGTGGCGGCCGCGGGGAACCGTGCTGGTCACCGGCGGCACGGGAGCGCTCGGCGCGCACGTCGCCCGCTGGCTGGGCCGCTCCGGCGCCGACCACCTCGTGCTCACCAGCCGCCGGGGCGAAGCCGCGCCCGGCGCGGCCGAACTGGCCGAGGAGCTGCGCGGGTACGGCTGCGCGGTGACCATCGCCGCCTGCGACGTCGCCGAGCGCAAGGCCGTCGAAGCCCTGCTGGACAGCCTCGGGCACCCGCCGGTGGCCGTCGTGCACGCGGCCGGGCTGCCGCAGTCGAGCACCCTCGCCGAGACCGGCCTGGACGAGTTCGAAGACGTCCTCGCGGCCAAGGTCGCGGGCGCCGCGCACCTGGACGCCCTGCTCGGCGACGACCTCGAAGCGTTCGTGCTGTTCTCCTCCAACTCCGGCGTCTGGGGGAGCGCGGGCCAGGGCGCCTACGCCGCCGCGAACGCCTACCTCGACGCCCTCGCCGAGCAGCGCCGCGCCCGCGGGGCGAAGGCGACGTCGGTGGCCTGGGGGCTGTGGGCCGGCGGCGGCATGGCCTCCGACGACGGCGAGCAGCAGCTGCGCCGCCGTGGTCTCCGGCCGATGGCGCCCGAGCGGGCGGTGGCCGCGCTGCAGGGCGCGCTCGACCGCGACGAGACCTTCCTGGCCGTGGCCGACGTCGACTGGGACCGGTTCGTCCCCGCCTTCACGGCGTCGCGGCGGCGTCCGCTGATCGAGGACCTGCCCGCGGTCCGCCGGGTACTGGACCAGCTCGAAGCCGAGCAGGAACGGCACGACGAAGGCGCGGCCGGGTGGCGCGAGCGGCTGGCCGGGCTGCCGGAAGCCGAACGCGACCGGGCCGTGCTCGACCTGGTCCGCACCGAAGCCGCGGCGGTGCTCGGCCACCGCGGCGCCGACGCGATCGGCAGCACCCGGCCGTTCCGCGACCTCGGGTTCGACTCGGTGACCGCGGTCGAGGTGCGCAACCGGCTGCGCCAGGCCACCGGCCTGCGGCTGGCCGCCACCGCCGTCTTCGACCACCCGACGCCGATCGCGCTCGCCCGGTTCCTCGCGGCCGGTATCGCCCCCGGTGGCACGCCCGCGGATTCGGCGTTCGGCGCGCTCGACCGGCTGGAGGCGTCGCTGACGGACCTCGCGGAGCCGGACGAGAACGTCCGGATGCGCGTCGAGATGCGGCTGAAGTCCCTGCTGAGCCGGTGGAGCGGCGACCACGCGGCGCCGCGGCAGGCGCAGCTCGCGGACGCCTCGGCGGCCGAGGTGTTCGCGTTCATCGACAACGAGCTCGGGGTCTCCCCGCCGCCGGCGCACTGACGCCCTGACTTGGACGAACGGATGAGGTTGGCGATGGCAGAGCAGGACAAGCTCCTCGAGTACCTCAAGCGCGTGACCGCCGACCTGCACCAGACCAGGCAGCGGCTGCAGGCGGCCGAGGCGGCGGAGCAGGAGCCGATCGCCATCATCTCCCTCGCCTGCCGGTACCCGGGCGGCGTCGCCTCGCCGGAGGACCTGTGGGACCTGGTCGCGGGCGGCACCGACGCGATGTCGGCCTTCCCGGAGGACCGCGGCTGGGACGTCTCGCGGATGTACGGTCCCGAAGGCGCCCACGCGCTCGAAGGCGGCTTCGTCCACGACGCGGCTTCATTCGACCCGGGGTTGTTCGGCATCTCGCCGCGCGAAGCGCTGGCCATGGACCCGCAGCAGCGCCTGCTCCTGGAGACGTCCTGGGAGCTCCTCGAACGCGCCCGGCTCGACCCGTTTTCGCTGCGCGGCAGCCGGACCGGCGTGTTCATCGGCGCGAACGCGTCCGGGTACAGCAGCACGCTGCAGGCCGCGGCCGGCTCCGAGGGCTACCTGCTGACCGGCGAGGCACCCAGCGTCATGTCGGGGCGGCTGTCCTACACCTTCGGGCTGGAAGGGCCGTCGGTCACCGTCGACACGGCGTGTTCGTCGTCGCTGGTCGCGCTGCACTGGGCTTGCCAGGCGCTGCGGCAGGACGAATGCGGCCTCGCGCTGGCCGGCGGCGTCACGGTGATGGTGAGCCCGCTGGCGTTCGCGGAGTTCAGCCGCCAGCGCGGCCTCGCCTCGGACGGCCGCTGCAAGTCCTTCGCCGACGCGGCCGACGGCACCGGCTGGGGCGAAGGCGTCGGCATGGTGCTGCTGGAGAAGCTGTCCGACGCCCAGCGCAACGGGCACCGCATCCTCGGTGTGATCCGCGGCTCGGCGGTCAACTCCGACGGTGCGTCGAACGGCCTGACCGCCCCGAACGGCCCTTCTCAGCAACGCGTCATCCGTACTGCTCTGGCGAACGCCGGTCTGTCCACTTCGGACGTCGACGCGGTCGAGGCGCACGGCACCGGGACCGCCCTGGGTGACCCGATCGAAGCCCAGGCCCTGCTGGCGACGTACGGGCAGGATCGCCCCGCCGACCGGCCGTTGTGGCTGGGGGCGCTGAAGTCGAACATCGGGCACACGCAGTCGGCGTCCGGGATCGCGGGTGTCATCAAGATGGTGCTGGCGCTGCGGCACGAGGTGCTGCCGCGCACGCTGCACGTCGACACCCCGTCGTCCGAAGTGGACTGGTCGGCGGGCGCGGTTTCGCTGCTGACCTCGGCCCGCCCGTGGCCGGCCGGCGACGTGCCGCGCCGGGCCGGGGTGTCGGCGTTCGGGGTGAGCGGGACGAACGTGCACGTGATCGTCGAGGAGGCGCCCCCGGAGGTCGTTGCCCCTCCTGCGCCTCCCACCGGTGAGCTGCTGCCCTGGGTGCTCTCCGGCGCGAGTGACGCGGCGCTGCGCGAGCAGGCCCAGCGGCTCCTGGACGCGGACCCGGACCCGGTCGACGGCGGTTATTCCCTGGCGGTGACCCGGGCCCGCCTGGCCCGGCGTGCGGTGGTGCTCGGTGCTGATCGTGCGTCGCTGCGGGAAGGTCTTTCGCGCATCGAGGACGCCGTCGTCGGTACTGCGGATCCGGATGCGTTGCTGGCGGTGTTGTTCACCGGTCAGGGGGCGCAGCGGGTCGGGATGGGCCTGGAGCTTTACGAGCGGTTCCCGGTCTATGCGGCGGCTTTCGATGAGGTGCTCGCGCATTTCGATCCGTCGTTGCGGGCGGCGTTTGATGATCAGTCGTTGTTGGATCGGACCGAGTTCACCCAGCCCGCGTTGTTCGCGCTCGAGGTGGCGTTGTTCCGGTTGGTGTGTTCCTTCGGTGTGCGGCCGGATTTCGTGGCGGGTCATTCGATCGGCGAGATCTCGGCCGCGCACGTCGCCGGTGTCCTTTCCCTCGAGGATGCTTGCCGTCTGGTCGCCGCGCGTGCGTCGTTGATGCAGGCGCTGCCCGCCGGTGGGGCAATGGTTTCGATCGCCGCCCCCGAGTCCGCCATCCCCCTCAACGATCGCGTCTCCATCGCGGCGGTCAACGGTCCCGAGTCGGTCGTGATCTCGGGCGACGAGTCCGCGGTCCTCGAGATCGCCGCCCAGTTCCCCAAGACCAAGCGCCTCCCCGTCAGTCACGCGTTCCACTCCCCACTCATGGACCCGATGCTCGACGAGTTCCGCGCGATCGCCGAGCAGCTCCAGTACCACCCAGCCCAGATACCGGTGCTCTCGAATGTGAGCGGTGCTCTCGCTTCGACGTTCACGGCGGACTACTGGGTCCGCCACGTGCGAGAAGCCGTTCGCTTCGCCGACGGGGTGTCCACTTTGGAGGCTGCCGGGGTCGGCGTGTTCCTGGAGCTGGGCCCCGACGGCGTCCTGAGCGCGATGGTCGGCGGCACGGCGATCCCGGCGTTGCGGCGCGACCGCTCTGAAACGAGAGCACTGCTCACAGCGTTGAGCACTGCTCACGTCCACGGCGTGGACGTCGACTGGACACCGTTCTTCCCGGGCGGCCGCCGCATCGACCTGCCCGCGTATGCCTTCCAGCGGGAGCGGTTCTGGCCTCGCGGCGGTGTCGCGCACGGTGACGCCGGATCGCTCGGCTTGGGAGCGCTGGACCACCCGCTCCTGGGTGCGGCGGTGAGCCTGGCGGGACACGACGGCGTCGTCTTCACCGGACGGCTGTCCGTGGAGACGCAGCCGTGGCTCGCCGGGCACGCGCTGGGCGGGACGGTCCTGGTCCCGGGGACGGCGTTGCTGGAGCTGGCCGTCCGGGCGGGAGACCAGGTCGGCTGCGAGGTCGTCGACGAGCTGACCCTCGAAGCGCCCCTGGTCCTGCCGGCGCGAGGCGGGGTGGCGATCCAGGTCTTCGTCGGACCACCGGACGGAACGGGCCGCCGTGAGCTGACGCTGTACTCCCGCCCGGACGACGGCGCGGCGCCGGGGCAGGACACGTGGACCCGCCACGCCGGCGGCCTCCTCGCCCCCGGCACCCGACCGGCGGCCGAGCTGACGGAGTGGCCCCCGCCGGAAGCCACCCGCATCTCGACCGAAGGCCTGTACGACCAGCTGGAAAGCCTCGGCTTCACGTACGGCCCGGCGTTCCACGGCCTGGGCCGGGTATGGCGCCGAGGCGACGAGACCTTCGCGGAGGTGGAGCTTCCGGAGGAGTTCCACCCGGAGGCAACCGCCTTCGGCTTGCACCCGGCCCTCCTCGACGCGGCTCTGCACCCCTTGGGGCTCGCCGCCCCGGGCACCACCAGTGCTACCCCGGTCGGCGGCAGCCCGGCCAGCCCCGGCGACCCCACCGGCGCGACCCCGGTCGGTGGTAGCCCGGCCAGCCCCGGCGGCATGCCGTTCTCCTGGAGCGGCGTCACCCTGCACGCCGCCGGCGCCACCGCCCTCCGCGTCCGGCTCGTGCCGGCCGGGGACAACGCCGTGTCCGTCACGGTCTGCGACCAGACCGGCGGCCCGGTCGCCGAGATCGAATCCCTGACCCTCCGCCCCATCACCGCCGCCGCCCCCGTGCCGGACGGCTCGCTCTTCCGCCTCGACCGAACGCCCATCCACGCCGGGCCGCCCGCCAACTCCGTCTTCCTCGGCCACAACGACTTCGGCCTGCCCGCAGTGTCCGATATGGACACCGACGCCGACCTCGTCTTCGCTCCCATCGCCACCGACGACATCCGGCAGGCCACCCACGAAGCCCTCACCCTCGTCCGAACCTGGCTCGCCGGGGAACGGCCGGGCCGCCTCGTCGTCGTCACCCGCCACGCCGGCACCGATCCCGCGGCCGCCGCCGCGCGGGGGCTCGTCCGGTCCGCCCAGACCGAACACCCCGGCCGCTTCCAGCTGCTCGACCTCGACGGCTCCACCCCGCCCGACCTCGCCACCCTGCCCGAAGAACCGCAGGTCGACGTCCGCGACGGCGTCTTCACCGCCCCGCGGCTCGCCCGCGCCCACCGCGGCACCCTCACCATCCCGAGCGAACCCTGGCGGCTCACCACCACCGGCGGCACCCTCGACGGCCTCGTCCTCCAGCCGGAACCGGCGACGAACCTCGCCGCGGGCGAAGTCCGGGTCGCCGTGCGCGCCGCCGGGATCAACTTCCGGGACGTCCTCATCGCGCTCGGCATGTACCCCGATCCGGCCGCCGTCCTCGGGTCCGAAGCCGCCGGAGTGGTCACCGAAGTCGCGCCCGACGTCACCGGGATCGCCGTCGGGGACCGGGTGTTCGGCCTGTTCACCGGCGCGTTCGGGCCCCAGGCCGTGACCGACGCCCGGCTGCTCGTCCCGGTTCCGGACGGCTGGACCTTCGCCCGGGCCGCGTCCGTGCCCGTCGCCTTCGTCACCGCCTACTACGCCCTCTTCGACCTCGGGCGGCTCGAAGCCGGCCAGTCGGTGCTCGTCCACGCGGCCGCCGGCGGTGTCGGGATGGCCGCCGTCCAGCTCGCCCGAAGCGTGCACGCCGAAGTGTTCGCCACGGCCAGTCCGGCCAAACAGGACGCCGTCCGCGCTCTGGGCGTCACCCACCTCGCGTCGTCGCGGGACCTCGAGTTCGCGACGAAGTTCGCCGAAACCGACGTCGTCCTCAACTCGCTGACCGGCCCGTTCATCGATGCCTCGCTCGACCTCCTCAAACCCGGCGGCCGGTTCCTCGAGATGGGCAAGACCGACCTGCGCGACCCCGCAGGCGTCACCTACCTCCCGTTCGACCTCGGCGACCCCGGCCCGGACCGCATCCAGGAAATCCTCCGGACCCTGCTGACGCTGTTCGCCGAAAACAAGCTGCACCCACTGCCCACCAAGGCCTGGGACGTCGTCCGTGCGCCCGACGCCTTCCGCTTCATCAGCCAGGCCAAGCACGTCGGCAAGAACGTCCTCACCATCCCCGCCGCGCCGGATCCCGACGGCACCGTCCTCGTCACCGGCGGCACCGGCACCCTCGGCGGCCTCCTGGCCCGCCACCTCGTCACCACCCACGGCGTCAAGAACCTCCTGCTGGTCAGCCGCCGGGGCCCGGACGCTCCGGGCGCGGCCGAACTGGTCGCCGAACTGACGGCCGGCGGCGCCGATGTGCGCATAGAGCGCTGCGACGTCGCCGACCGGGCGCAGCTCGAAGCGCTGCTCGGCCCGGTGAACCTGACCGGGGTCGTCCACACCGCGGGCGTGCTCGACGACGGCGTCGTCGCATCGCTCACCCCCGAACGGATCGACGCCGTCCTCGGCCCGAAGGTCGACGCCGCGCTGAACCTGCACGAGCTGACCCGCGACCGTGACCTCGCCTGGTTCGCGCTGTATTCCTCGCTCGCCGGGGTGGCCGGGGCTGCCGGCCAGGCCAACTACGCCGCCGCCAACGCCGCTCTCGACGCCCTCGCTGCCCGCCGCCGCGCCGAAGGCCTGCCCGGGGTCTCCCTCGCCTGGGGCCAGTGGACCGAAGCGAGCGGCATGACCGCCGCCCTCGACGACGAGGACCTGTCGCGGATCGCGCGATCCGGCATCGGCGCCCTCGGCACCGCGGAGGCCCTGGCGCTGTTCGACGCCGCCCAGGTCGCCGGCGCCGCGTGCGTCGTCCCGGTTCGCGTCGACCTCGCCGCGCTGCGCGCCCAGGCCGAACACCTGCCGGCCCTGTGGCACGGGCTGGTCCGGGTGCGGACCCGCCGCGCGGCCGGGTTGCCGTCCGGCACCGAGGGGCTCGCCGCGAAACTGGCCGGGCTCAGCGCCGACGACGTCCGCCGGTTCCTGCTCGACCTCGTCCGCACGCACGTCGCGGCGGTCCTCGGCCACGACGGCGCCGATGCCGTCGAGCCCGCCAAAGCGTTCAAGGACCTGGGTTTCGACTCCCTGACCGCCGTCGAGCTGCGCAACCGCCTCACCGCCGTGACCGGCCTGCGCCTGCCGGCCACGGTCATCTTCGACCACCCCAACCCGCAGGCCCTCGCCGCGCTGCTGCAGGCGGAGCTGGCCGGCGACGCCGGACCGGCGACGACAGCGGCGATCACCACCGTCACCGACGGCGACCCGATCGCCATCGTCGCGATGAGCTGCCGCTACCCGGGCGAGGTGACGTCGTCGGAAGACCTGTGGCGCCTGGTCGAAACCGGCCGCGACGCCCTCACCGCGCTGCCCGCCGACCGCGGCTGGGACCTCGCGGCCCTGGGTGCCGCCGAGGGCGGGTTCGTCCACGACGCCGGCGGCTTCGACGCCGAGTTCTTCGGCATCTCCCCGCACGAAGCCCTCGCGATGGACCCGCAACAGCGGCTGCTCCTGGAGATTTCGTGGGAGGCACTGGAACGCGCCGGGATCGACCCGCGGTCGCTACGGGGCAGCAGCACCGGCGTCTTCGTCGGCGCCGCGCACCAGGCGTACGGCAGCGGCGTCGCCGAGGTGGCGGCCGGCGTCGAAGGCCACCTGCTGACCGGCAACGCGACCAGCGTCGTCTCCGGCCGCGTCTCCTACACATTCGGCTTCGAAGGGCCCGCCGTCTCGATCGACACGGCCTGCTCGTCGTCGCTGGTCGCCCTGCACTGGGCGGTCCAGGCCCTGCGGCGCGGCGAGTGCGACCTCGCCCTGGCCGGCGGGGTCGCGGTGATGGCGCAGCCGGGCATGTTCGTGGAGTTCGACCGGCAGGGCGGCCTCGCCTCCGACGGCCGGTGCAAGGCCTTCGCGGAGGCCGCGGACGGCACCGGCTGGGGCGAAGGCGCCGGCCTGGTGCTGCTGGAGCGCCTGTCCGACGCCCGGCGGCACGGCCACGAAGTCCTGGCGCTCGTCCGCGGTTCGGCGGTGAATTCCGACGGCGCGTCGAACGGCCTCACCGCGCCGAACGGCCCCTCCCAGCAGCGGGTCATCCGCGCCGCGCTGGCGGGAGCCGGACTGTCCACTTCGGACGTCGACGCGGTCGAAGCCCACGGCACGGGTACTTCGCTGGGCGACCCGATCGAGGCCCAGGCGCTCCTGGCGACCTACGGACAGGACCGGTCGACGCCGCTGTGGCTCGGCTCGCTCAAGTCCAACATCGGCCACACCCAGGCCGCGGCGGGCATCGCCGGGGTGATCAAGGTCGTGATGGCGATGCGGCACGGCGTCCTGCCCCGGACGCTGCACGTCGACGCGCCTTCGTCCCGCGTCGACTGGGAATCCGGCGCGATCGAGCTGCTCACCGACGCGCGCCGCTGGCCCGAAACCGGCCGTCCGCGCCGGGCCGGCGTGTCGTCGTTCGGCATCTCGGGGACCAACGCGCACACGATCATCGAGCAGGCCCCGGCCGCCGCGCCAGTACCGGAGCGCCCCGAAGTCTCCGGCCTGGTGCCGTGGCTGCTGTCCGCGCGTGACGCCGACGCGCTCGCCGCGCAGGCCGGCCGCCTTCGCGCCCACGTCGAGGCCGACCCGTCGCTGTCTCCGGTCGATGTCGGGTTCTCGCTGGTGAATGCGCGGGCTGTGCTCGAGCACCGTGCTGTCGTGTTCGGCGACGACCGTGAGGAGCTCCTCGCGGCGCTGGAGAACCCGCCGGTGACCGGGGTCGCCCGGCCCGACCGGCGACTGGCGGTGTTGTTCACCGGGCAGGGCGCGCAGCGGGTCGGGATGGGCCTGGAGCTTTACGAGCGGTTCCCGGTGTATGCCGCGGCTTTCGATGAGGTGCTTTCGCATTTCGATCCGTCGTTGCGGGCGGCGTTTGATGATCAGTCGTTGTTGGATCGGACGGAGTTCACTCAGCCCGCGTTGTTCGCGCTCGAGGTGGCGTTGTTCCGTCTGGTTTTGTCCTTCGGCGTGCGGCCGGACTTCGTGGCGGGCCATTCGATCGGCGAGATCTCGGCCGCGCATGTGGCTGGTGTCCTTTCTCTCGAGGACGCTTGCCGTCTGGTCGCCGCGCGTGCGTCGTTGATGCAGGCGCTGCCGCCCGGTGGTGCAATGGTTTCGATTGCCGCTCCCGAATCGGCCATCACCTTGACCGAGGGCGTCTCCATCGCGGCGGTCAACGGTCCCGAGTCGGTAGTGATCTCCGGCGAAGAGTCCGCGGTCCTCGCCATTGCCGCCCAGTTCCCCAAGACCAAGCGCCTGTCGGTGAGCCACGCGTTCCACTCGCCGTTGATGGACCCGATGCTCGACGAGTTCCGCGCGGTCGCCGAGACCCTGACGTATCACCCGGCGCAGATACCGGTGCTCTCGAATGTGAGCGGTGCTCTCGCTTCGACATTCACCGCCGAGTACTGGGTGCGGCACGTGCGCGAGACGGTCCGCTTCTCCGACGGCATGGCAACCCTGCAAAGCGCCGGCGCAGACGTGTTCCTCGAGCTGGGCCCCGACGGCGTCCTCAGCGCAATGGTCGGCGGCACGGCGATCCCGGCATTGCGACGCGACCGCTCTGAACCGAGAGCACTGCTCACAGCGTTGAGCACTGCTCACGTCCACGGCGTGGACGTCGACTGGGTACCGTTCTTCCCGGACGGCCGCCGAGTCGACCTGCCGACGTACGCCTTCCGGCACCGCAACTACTGGCTCGCCCCGGAGCCCGGCACCGCGGCACCCGGGGACGACTCCGGCTTCTGGGAGGTGGTGCGCAGCGGCAAGCTGGCGGCCGAACTGGAGCTGGACGCGGACGTCGCCGAGGCAGTCACCCCGGCGCTGTCGGCGTGGTACCGGCGCCGCCACGAGGAGTCCACAGTGGATTCCTGGCGCTACGGCATCGCCTGGCGCCCGGTCACGCCGGACGCCGCCGCGCTGAGCGGGCACTGGCTCCTGGTCGTGCCGGAAGAGGGCGAGACCGGTGTCGTGGCCGGCGTCGCCCAGACGGTCCTCGAACGCGGCGCCCGGCTCACTCCGGTCCGTATCGACCCGCTGCTGCCGCGCGCGGAGTTCACCGAACGCTTCCGCGAGGCGATCGACGGGTCCGAAGTGGACGGCGTACTTTCCCTGCTGGCCCTGGCCGACGGAGGCCGCGGAGCCGCAGCGGGCACGGCAACCCTCCTCCAGTCGCTGGGCGACCTCGGAACACGCGGACGCGTGTGGTGCCTGACCCGCGGAGCGGTCGCGGCGACCCGGGCCGACGGCGTCGAGGCACCGGTCCAGGCCCAGGTCTGGGGCCTGGGCCGAACGGCGGCGATGGAGCACCCCCAGCGCTGGGGCGGCTTGATCGACCTGCCGGCCGACCTCGACGACCGGGCCCGCACCCGCCTGGCCACCGCGCTCACCGGCACCGAAGACGAGGTCGCCCTCCGCCCCTCAGGCATCTTCGCCCGCCGCCTGGAACGCCGCCCCGCAACCACCGGCCCGGCTCGCCAACCCCGGGAGTCCACGCCCGCCACCGGCGCTCAGCAGGAGGGGCACCGCTCCGTCGCCGCCGGTCTGGGCTGGCAACCTCGGGGCACCGTGCTGGTCACCGGTGGCACGGGCGCCCTCGGTGGCCGGGTTGCCCGGCGGCTGGCCACCGCAGGTGCCGAGCACCTGATCCTGCTCAGCCGCCGCGGGGCCGCAGCACCCGGGGCCGCGGAGCTCGAACGCGAACTCACCGCCCTCGGCTGCGATGTTTCGGTCGTCGCCTGTGATGCTGCCGATCGGGATGCTCTGGCCGCCGTTCTTCCCGATGATCTCCGGGCCGTCGTGCACGCCGCCGGCGTTCTCGACGACGGCGTCATCGATGCCCTCACGCCCGAGCGCTTCGACGCCGTCCTGCGTGCGAAGGCGACCGCTGCCGAGAACCTGTCCGCGCTCACCGGTGAGCTCGATGCGTTCGTCCTCTTCTCCTCGATGGCCGGCGCGTTCGGCGCCGCGGGTCAGGGCAGCTACGCCGCCGCCAACGCGCACCTCGACGCGCTCGCCCAGCAGCGGCAGGCCGCCGGGTTGCCCGCCGTCTCGATCGCCTGGGGTCCGTGGGCCGGCGAGGGGATGGCCGCGGGCGACGCCGAAGCGCAACGACGGCTGCGTGCCGCCGGTGTCGGCGCCTTGGAACCCGGCCTCGCTCTCGACGCCCTCATGAGAGAGGCCGCAAGCGGCGACCCACTGGCCGTGGTGGCCGACCTCGACTGGGACGTTTACCTCCCGGCATTGCGGGCTGTCCGGCCGCGGCCGCTGTTCGGCGAATTCGGCGAGCCGGTCGAGAGCCCGAAAGCCGAACCCGCGGGACTCCTCAGTGGACTGTCCGAAGCAGACGCCGAACGCAAGCTTCTCGACCTCACCTGCACGCACGTCGCCGCCGTGCTCGGCTATCCCGACGCCGCCGCCGTCGAGGGTGATCGTGCCTTCTCCGACAGCGGGTTCACCTCCCTGACCGCGGTCGAACTGCGCAACCGCCTCGACGCCGCCACCGGGCTGAACCTGCCCGCGACGTGCGTGTTCGACCACCCGACACCCGTCGCGCTGGCCCGGTACCTGCACCGCGAACTGCTCGGCCGCCGGCCGGAACCGGCCGGACCGGGGACGGCGCCGGTGCGAGCCGACGAGCCGATCGCGCTCGTCGCCATGGGCTGCCGGTTCCCCGGCTCGGTTGCCACGCCGGAAGACCTCTGGCGCCTCGTCGCCGACGGCGTCGACGCGATGACCGGCCTCCCCGACGACCGCGGCTGGGACCTCGGCGCCCTCTACGACCCCGACCCGGGCAAGAGCGGCCACAGCTACGTCCGCGAGGGCGGATTCCTCGACACCGCAGCCGAGTTCGACGCCGCCTTCTTCGGGATCTCGCCACGCGAAGCCCTCGCCATGGACCCCCAGCAGCGCCTGCTGCTGGAGATCACCTGGGAGGTCTTCGAACGCGCCGGGATCGACCCGCACACCCTGCGCGGCAGCCGCACCGGCGTGTTCGCCGGCACCAACGGCCAGGACTACGCGGGCCTGCTCGGCGCGGTGGGCGAGGAGGTCGGCGGCTTCATCGGCACCGGCAACGCCGCCGCCGTCGTGTCCGGCCGGCTGGCCTACGCGTTCGGCCTCGAAGGCCCGGCGCTGACCGTCGACACGGCGTGCTCGTCGTCGCTGGTCGCGATCCACCTCGCCGCGCAGGCGCTGCGCCGGGGCGAGTGCGATCTCGCGCTGGCCGGCGGGGCGACCGTGATGTCCACCCCGGCGACCTTCGTCGAGTTCAGCCGGCAGCGCGGCCTGGCCTCCGACGGCCGGTGCAAGGCGTTCGCCGACGCGGCCGACGGCACCGGCTGGGGCGAGGGCGCCGGGCTCGTGCTCCTGGAACGGCTGTCGGACGCCCGCCGCAACGGTCACCGGGTCCTCGCGCTCGTCCGCGGCTCGGCCGTGAACTCCGACGGCGCCTCCAACGGCCTGACCGCGCCGAACGGCCCGTCTCAGCAGCGGGTCATCCGCGCCGCCCTGGCCGACGCCGGTCTGTCCCCTTCGGACGTCGACGCGGTCGAAGCGCACGGCACCGGAACGAAGCTGGGCGACCCGATCGAGGCCCAGGCCCTGCTCGCCACCTACGGCCAGGACCGCGAAACGCCGCTGTGGCTGGGCTCGGTGAAGTCCAACATCGGCCACACCCAGGCCGCCGCGGGCATCGCCGGGGTCATCAAGATGGTCCTGGCCATGCAGCATGGCGTCCTCCCGCCGACCCTGCACGTCGACACGCCTTCGTCCCAGGTGGACTGGACGGGAGGCGCGGTGGAACTGCTCACCGAGCCGCGCGAGTGGGCGGCCGACCGGCCGCGCCGGGCGGGCGTGTCGGCGTTCGGCGTCAGCGGCACCAACGCCCACGTGGTCCTCGAAGCGGGCGAGCCCGAGCCGGCGCTCTCGGCGTCGCAGGAACTCACCGTCTGGCCGCTGTCGGCGAAGGACGAGCAAGCCCTGCACGAGCAGGCCCGGCGCCTCCGCGCCGCGGTCGCCGACGACGCTCCCGTGGCCGAGGTCGGCCGCACCCTGGCGACCGGCCGGGCGGCCCTGGAGCACCGGGCCGTCGTCGTCGGGGACCGCGACCAGCTCCTGGCCGGTTTAGCGGACCTGGACAACGCCGTGCGCGGCACCGCCGCCCCCGGCGGCCGGCTGGCCGTGCTGTTCACCGGCCAGGGCGCCCAGCGCGCCGGGATGGGCCGCGAGCTCTACGACCGCTTCCCGGCGTTCGCCGACGCCTTCGACGCCGTGTGCGCCGAGTTCGACGGCCTGCTCGACGCCCCCCTGCGCGAGATCGTCTTCGGCGGCGGCGACCGCCTCGACCGGACCGGCTACACGCAGCCCGCGTTGTTCGCCGTCGAGGTCGCGCTGTACCGGCTCGTGACGGCGTGGGGCGTCCGCCCGGACTTCGTCGCGGGGCACTCGATCGGCGAACTCGTCGCCGCCCACGTGGCCGGTGTCCTGACCCTGCCCGACGCCTGCACGCTGGTCGCCGCCCGGGCGACGCTGATGCAGGCGCTGCCCGCCGGTGGGGCGATGGTCTCGATCGCCGCGCCCGAGGCCGACATCCCCTCCGACGATCGCGTCTCCATCGCGGCGGTCAACGGTCCCGAGTCGGTCGTCATCTCCGGCGACGAGACCGCCGTCCTGGAGATCGCGGCCCGATTCCCGAAGACCAAGCGGCTCACCGTGAGCCACGCGTTCCACTCGCCGCTGATGGACCCGATGCTCGACGAGTTCCGCGCGGTGGCGGAAACCCTCACGTACCACCCCGCGCAGATACCGGTGCTCTCGAATGTGAGCGGTGCTCTCACTTCGCCGTTCACCGCCGACTACTGGGTGCGGCACGTGCGCGAGACCGTCCGGTTCGCCGACGGCGTCGCGACCCTCGAAGCCGCTGGCGCGACGGTGTTCCTCGAGCTGGGACCCGACGCGGTGCTGAGCGCCATGGTCGGTGGTACCGCGATCCCGGCGTTGCGACGCGACCGCTCTGAAACGAGAGCACTGCTCACAGCGGTGAGCACTGCTCACGCCCACGGGGTGGACGTCGACTGGGCCGCGTTTTTCCCGCCGGCCCGCTCGATCGATCTCCCCACGTACCCCTTCCAGCGGCAGCGGTTCTGGCCGGAACCCGTGCCCGCCGCCGCGCCGGTGTCCGAAGGGGACGCCGAGTTCTGGAAGGCCGTCGAAGGCGAGGACCTGGAGTCCCTGGGGGCGCTGCTCGGCCTCGACGGCGACCAGCGCGCCGCCATCGCTCCCGCGCTCCCGGCCCTGTCCGGCTGGCGGCGGGAGACTGGGACGGCCGCGGACTCGTGGCGCTACCGAGTCGTCTGGCGCAAGCTGCGCGAAGAAAGCGCGGCGGTCTCCAGCGACTGGCTGTTCGTCCTGCCGGAAACCCTCGACGACCCGGGCGCGGTGACGGCGGTCGCGGGTGCCTTCGCGACGTCCGGGGCGCGGCCCCTGGTCGTCCGCGTCCCCGAGGACGCCGACCGCATCACGGTCGCGAAGCTGGTCGAGGCCAAGCTCGCGGAAGAAGCTTCGACGCCGGTGGGCGCACTGTCCCTGCTGGCCTTCGCGACCGGCGCGCCGGCGTCGGCCGTGGCGGCCGGGCTCCCGCAGACCCT
>NZ_JBSFNC010000178.1:0-16560 GCF_053586895.1 Amycolatopsis sp. NPDC003731
CGCGCGCTGCGTTCGCGGTCTTCGGGCGGGATGCGGGCCCAGGCCTCGGTGAGCACCGGCCCCGGCAGCACGGAGTTGACCCGCACCTCGGGGGCGTACTCGACGGCCAGCTGCCGGGCCAGCGCGACGAGCGCGCCCTTGCTGGCCGCGTACGCCGGGTGACCCGGCAGGCCGAAGTGCGCGTGCACCGACGAGACCAGCACGATCGCGCCCCGCCGCGCCCGCAACGACGGCAGGCACGCCTTCACGGCGAGGAAGGAGCCGGTGAGGTTGACGTCGAGCTGGCGCTGCCACTCGGCACGGCCGATCTCGTGCAGCGGCCCGGTGCTGGGCACGTAGGCGTTGCTGACCAGCGCGTCCACCTCGCCGATGGCCGCCCAGGTCGCTTCCTCGCTCACCGAACCCCGGATCGGCGTGACGCCGTCGGGGAGCTCGGCGACGTCCACCCCCAGCACGCGGTAGCCGTCGTCGATGAGCTTCCGCGCAGTCGCCGCCCCGATCCCGGACGCCGCTCCGGTCACCACCGCTGTCGGCATCGTCCCTCCGTCCGTTGGAGTGCAAGAATAAATCCTAATTTAAGATTTCACAAGGTAGACTGCGGCTCATGAAATACCGGTGGGAGATCATGGCTGACGCGCTGCGCCAGGGAGTCGTCGGAATCGTGCGCACGCACGATGCGGAGTCCGCGGTGGCGGCCGCCCGCGCGGCCCTCGACGCCGGGCTGCGCTCGATCGAACTGCCGCTGACGAACCCCGGCGCGCTGGACGCGATCTCCGGGCTCGCGGCCGCCTACCCGGACGCGACGATCGGCGCCGGCACGGTGCTCGACGAGACGTCCGCGGTGCTGGCGATCCGCGCGGGGGCGCGGTTCCTGGTGTCACCGTCGGTGGACAGCGCGGTGATCCGGACCGCGCACCGGTACGGCGCGGCGGCCCTGCCGGGCGCCGGCTCGGTGACCGAAATCGTGCGGGCCCTGGAGGAAGGCGCCGACGCGGTGAAGGTGTTCCCGGCGTCGGCGCTCGGGCCGTCGTGGGTGGCGGACGTGCGGGCGGCGCTGCCGCAGGCCCCGCTGGTACCCACCGGCGGCATCGGGCCGGAAGACGTGCCAGGCTGGCTCTCGGCGGGCGCGGTCGCCTGCGGGATCGGCTCGGCGCTGACCCGCGGCGCCCCCGCGGAGGTCGCCACCCGGGTCGAGACGCTGTTGAGGAGCGCGCATGGCTGAGCTGGTCTTCGTCGGGTGCTACACCGGCGATGCGGGGAACGGCACCGGGATCACGACGCTCTCGCGGTCGCCGTCCGGCTCGTTGCGCGAAGTGGCTTCGCTGCCGCTGGAGTCGCCGTCGTGGCTGGTGCGCCACCCGTCGTTGCCGGTGCTGTACGCGGCCAACGAGACCGCGGACGGCGGCGTGACGGCGTTGGCCATCGCCCCGTCCGGTGAGCTGTCGGTGCTGGGCACGGCCGAGTCGGGCGGTGCGCACCCGTGCCACCTCGCGGTGACCCCCGACGGCCGGTTCCTGTTGTGCGCCAACTACACCGGCGGCAGCGTGGCGGTGTTCTCGCTGTCCTCCTCCGGCGCGCTGATCGCCCGGACGGCCCTGGTCCGGCACAGCGGCAGCGGACCGGTGACCGACCGCCAGGAAGCGGCGCACGTCCACATGGCCGTCCCGTCCACGGACGGTTCCATCGTGAGCGCGGTCGACCTGGGGACGGACGAAATCCGCAGCTACACGCTGACGTCGTCGGGCGCCCTCGAGCCGCTGGCGGTGTCCTCGCTGCCGCCGGGCACGGGACCGCGTCAGCTGGTGCGCCGGCCGGGCACGGACCTGGCGTACGTCGTCGGCGAGCTGGCCGGGACGCTGGTGACGGTCCGCGAGAAGGCACCGGGCGCGTTCGAGGTGGTGGCCTCGACGCCGTCGACGCTGTCGTCGGTCAAGCCCAACCTGGTGGCCCACCTGGAACTGGCCGACTCGCGCCTGTACGTGTCGAACCGCGGCCCGGACTGCGTGACGGAGTTCGCGCTGGACGACGCGGCCGCGGTGGCCGACCAGCCCTGCGGCGCGAACCCGCGGCACTTCGCGCTGGTGGACGGCACTTGCTACGTGGCGGCGCAGTCGGAGGACGCGATCACGGCGTTCACGCTGACCGCGTCCGGCGAAGCGGAACTGCGGTACCACCCGACGGGGTCACCGACCTTCGTGCTGCCGGTGTCCCTGCCTTGACCAGGCATCCATAATGCGGTCAACACCTGCCGGCTGAGAGGGCCCTCCATTGACCGAACACCGGCCCCGCGGGTTGCACGGCCAGACCGTGGAGGCACTGGCCAGCCGGATCCTCTCCGACGAGTGGGGCGAAGGCACCGTCCTGGACCTGCCCGCGCTGCGCGAAGAGCTCGACATCAGTCTCACCGCGCTGCGCGAAGCGCTCAAAGTGCTGGCCGCCAAGGGGATGATCGACGCCCGGCAGAAGCGCGGCACCTTCGTGCAGCCGCGCGAGAAGTGGAACATGCTCGACGCCGACGTCATGCGCTGGCAGACCGCGGCCGCCGACGATCCCGGGCTGCTCGACGAGCTCACCGAGGTCCGGGCCGTCGTCGAGCCGGCCGCCGCCCGGATCGCCGCCGGGCGGGCCACCGAGGAAGACCTCGAAGCGCTGCGGGACGCGCTCGCCGACATGGCCGCCGCGGGCGACGACCCGGAAGCGAGCGTCCAGGCCGACCTCGCCTTCCACCGGCGGCTGATGGCCGCCACGCACAACAACTTCCTGGTGCGGATGGAACGGATCATCGCGATCGGGCTGGCCGAGCGGGACAAGCTCGTGCACGGCTCCCCGGCGGCGGAGGACCCGGTGCCGAACCACCGGAAGGTGTTCGACGCGATCGTCGCGGGCGACCCGGCCGCGGCCGAGCAGGCGATGCTCGCGCTGGTCACCAAGGCCCAGGACGACCTGGCGAAGGCTCAGCGCACGCGCTCGTGAGTGGCAAGGCGGGTGCTGACCCGCGTTACCACTCACGACCGGGTGCGGCGGGCTGCGCTATTCGGCGAGGGCGGCCTGGAGCATCCGGGCGGCGGCCGCGCGGGGCTCGGGGTCGACCTCGACCAGGGCGTTGACGACCGCGCCGTCGACCAGGGCGACCAGCCGCTCCAGCTCGGTCGCGGAGACCGGGGTGCCGGAGCGGGCGAAGATCTCCGTCAGCAGCTCGTTGAGCTGGGCCGACAGCGTCCGCATCAGCGGCCGCAGGTACGGGCGGCGGCCGGTCGCGACCAGCCGCTCGTAGCGCAGGAGTACGGCTTCGGCGTCGGCCGCCTGGTCGCCGCTCTCCGGGCCGAGCAGCAGGTCCAGCACCAGGTCGACGGTCGCCTGCACGCCGCGGTTGCGGGTCGCGAGCTCCTCCAGCCGGCGGCGGCCGGTCGCCAGCTCGGCGTTCGAGTGGTGCTCGACGGCCGCCGTGACCAGGTCTTCCAGCGAGTCGAAGTAGTACGTCGTCGACGCGAGCGGCAGGCCCGCCCGCTCGGCCACCGCCCGGTGCCGCACCGCGTCGAACCCGCCCTCGACGAGCAGTTTCGCGGCGGCCTCGACGAGCGCGGCGCGCCGTCGCTCCCCTTTGGGGGTGGTCGCAGCGGTCATGGCCGGTCATTCTGCCAACCGGGCGGCCCCGGGCTCAGAACCGGGGCGCGAGATCGCGGGCGAACCCGTCCACCTGGCCCGCGTACGGCGCCGCCGCTCCCGCGGACGGCACGCTGACCAGCACCAGCACCCCGCCGGACGCGGTGCCCACCCGCGCGGTGACCGTGCCGGCCGGCTGGGACTTGAAGACCTCCGGGATGCCCTTCGGGTACACCGCCGCGGCGACTTCGCCGCCCGGGACCGGGAACCCGGCGGACCGCGCCACCGTCGAACAGGCGCCGCCCGGGACGGCCCGGGTGGCGGAGACGTGGCCGGGGAGCTCGCCAGCGAGGGCAGTGGCGAGCTCCCCGTCCACCTGTTCGCACCCGGAGGCGCCTTCGGCCAGTTGGCCGGTCTT
Organism: Amycolatopsis sp. NPDC003731; assembly: GCF_053586895.1. Lineage (NCBI taxonomy): Bacteria > Bacillati > Actinomycetota > Actinomycetes > Pseudonocardiales > Pseudonocardiaceae > Amycolatopsis > Amycolatopsis sp. NPDC003731. The sequence goes on from NZ_JBSFNC010000178.1 coordinate 4,022, forward strand.
CCCGTCCCCGGCACCCCCCTGCTGAGGTGGCTGGGACGAGAAGTTCGGTGACTCCCCGCCGACTTCAGGACGCATCGAGCCGTCTCCGGGTTGCGCGACGCCCGGCCCGGAATGCGCGGGAGCGGCGTTGTCCGTCGCGATCAGCGCCTCGGGGGTACCCCCGGAGAGCACTCCGTACGCGCCGAAGCCGACGACGACCAGCGCGGCGGCGCTCACGCCGGCAGTGATCCGGTTCCGGCGGCGCAGGGTCTGGCGGCGGGATTCGCGGACGACGTCGTCGCGGCTGAACGTCGGCGACGGCGCGTCCGGCGGCGCGGCGGAGAACAACGAGCGCAGTTCCTGCTCATCCATTGGTCTCCACCTCCCGTTCGAGGACCTGCCTCAGGTTCGCCAGCCCGCGGGCGGTCTGGCTCTTCACGTTGCCTTCGCTGCAGCCCAGCGCCTGCGCCGCGCCGGTCACGTCGAGTCCTTCGAAGAACCGCATGACCAGCACCGCCCGCTGCTTGGGCGGCACTTCCTTCAGCGCCGCGAGCAGGTCCTCCCTGGTCGCGACGAGGTCGTCGAGACCGGGCGTGTCGTCCGGCGGCTCCGGCAGCGTCTCGGTCTGCCACTCGCGCCGCCACGGCCGTCGCGATTCGTCGATCGACGCCCGGACGAGCGTCTTGCGGACGTACGCGTCGGTCGCCGCGCGATCCCTGATCTTCTTCCACCTCCGGTGCAGTGCCACGAACGCCGTCTGCGCGAGGTCGTCCGCCCGGTGCCAGTCGCCGCAGAGCATGTACGCGGTCCGGCGCACGGCGTCCCGCCTGGCGGCGAAGTACTCCGCGAACTCCTGCTCGTCGCGCTGGTCCACGCGCAGTCGTGCTCCGCTCTGTTGTCGTTCGCCCGGGAGGACGGAATCAGGGGCGTCCACGGTTGCACGGACGGAGCGGGTTCGACCACTCAAGGGCTGATTGATCCCCGCGACGTGGGTGTGATGTGATCGCAACGTGACCTTCGACCCGCCCGTCCTGGACTTCCGCTCCGACACCGTCACCCGGCCGGATGACACGATGCGGGCGGCGATGGCCTCCGCCGAGGTCGGGGACAACGTCCTCGAGCGCGATCCCACGGTCGCGGTCCTGGAGGAGCGGGCGGCACACGTCCTCGGCATGCAAGCGGCGCTCTGGGTGCCGAGCGGGACCATGGCCAACCTGATCGCGCTGAGCCTGCACCTGCAGCGCGGCGACCGGTTCCTCGCCACCCGCGGCGCGCACGTGCTGGTGAACGAGCTGGGCTCGGCGGCGTGGCTGGCCGGCGGCATGCCGGACATCCTCGAGCACGACGGCGGCCCGGGCCGCCCGTCTCCCGACGCCCTCGCGGCCGCGATCGGACAACCCGGGCCGTACTTCACATTACGGACATCGCTGCTCTGCCTCGAGAACACCCACAACGCGGCCGGCGGCGCGGTGACGCCGCCCGACGAGCACGCCCAGCTGCTCTCGGTTGCCAAGGAAGCGGGCCTGACCGTGCACCTCGACGGCGCCCGGCTCTGGCAGGCGGCGGTCGCGCTCGAAGTGCCGCCCGCCGCGCTGACCGTCGGCGTCGACACCGTGTCGGCCTGCTTCAGCAAGGGCCTCGGCGCGCCGGTCGGCTCGGTCATCGCGGGCAGTACGGCGTTCGTCGAGCGGGCCCGCCGGATGCGGCAGATGCTCGGCGGCGGCGTCCGGCAGGGCGGCATCCTGGCGGCGGCCTGCCTGGTCGCGCTGGACCGCATCCCCGAGCTGGCCGAGTCGCACGAGAACGCTCGGCGGCTCGCCGAAGGCCTGCGCGAACACGGCTGGCCGGCCAACACACCCGACACCAACATCGTGCTCGCCGAAGTCCCCGACATCCCGACCGCGCTGGCCTGGCTCGACACGCTCGGCATCCGCGCGGTGCCGATGGCGGGAAAGGTCCGGTTCGTCACCCACCGGGACCTGAGCGCGACCGACGTCGAAGAAGCCCTGCGCCGGATCAAGACCGGCGCGTGACGAAGTCCCGGGGGACCGCATGAACTGGATCGTGTTCGACTACGGCGACGTGCTCAGCAAGCCGAGCGCCGCCCTGCCCGACCTGGCCGCGGCGATGGGCGCGCCGCTGCCGCAGTTCCTGGAGGCGTACTGGGAGTACCGGCTGCCCTACGACGCCGGCAGGACCCCGCTCGAGTACTGGCAGGCGGTCGGCGACGCCGTGGGTGCGCCGGTCGACGAGGCACTGTCGGCCGAGTTGACCCGCATCGACGTCGAGGGCTGGGGGCACCTGGAACCTTCGTCGAAGGCCCTGCTCGAAGCGCTCTCCGAAGCCGGCGCGAACCTGGCGCTGCTCTCGAACGCGCCGATCGCGTTCGGCGAGTGGGTCCGTGCGCAGGACTGGGCGAGGCTGTTTCGCGTGACGCTGTTCTCCGGCGACGTCCGGTGCGTCAAGCCGGACGCGAAGATCTTTCGCCTCCTGCTCGACGAGCTCGGCGCCGAGCCGGCCGACTGCCTGTTCTTCGACGACCGCGAGTCCAATGTGGAGGGAGCGCGGGCGGTCGGGCTCCGGGCCCACGTCTGGAACGGCGCCGACGCGGCCCGCGCGTGGCTGGACTGAGGGCTCACGCGCACCGCACGGCCGCCTACCCGCCGTGATCCCCATGTCCTAGGCTGAGCGTCCCCACACTCCCCGGTAGGTGCGCATGGCGACGAGCGAACGACCATCGGCCCACGTCGACTTCGAACGGCCGAGCATCGCTCGCGTCACCGACGCACTGCTGGGCGGGCAGAACCACTACGAGCCCGATCGCGCCGTCCTGCGGCAGCTGACGGCGATCGCGCCGGAAGCCCCGGCGATGGCCCGGGAAGCGCGGCAGTGGCTGGTGCGCGCCGTCCGCTACCTGACCGAGCGGCTGGACGTCGACCAGTTCCTCGACCTCGCGTCGGGGTTCCCGACGGCGGAGAACACCCACCAGGTGGCGCAGAAGTACAACCCGGAAGCGCACGTCGTCTACGTCGGCGACGACCCGGTGGTGGAGGCGCACGGCCGGGCGCTGCTCGTCGACAACGACTTCACGCACATCTGCGGCACCGATCCGCTGAACCCCGGCGAGACGCTCGCCGGGGTCGAGCGGTTCATCGACTTCGACCGGCCCGCCGGGCTCGTGCTGTGCGGGGTCGTCGACCACATCGCCGACCTCCACCAGGCGCAGCAGGTGGTCAAGTCCTACGTCGGCGCGCTGGCGCCGGGCTCGTACCTGCTCCTGCTGCACCAGCACAACCCGGCCGACGGCTCCGACGCGGCCGCCGTCGCGACTTCCCTGCAGGACCGCTTCGCCCGCATCGGGCTCGACACGCTCTACCGCACGCGGGCCGAGATCACGTCGTTCTTCGACGGCCTCGACCTGCTCGAGCCCGGGCTGACCGCGCCGCACCAGTGGTGGCCGGACGGGCCGCGCCTGGCGCAGCTGACGCCGGTCAACTGGACGGCGCTGGCCGGCGTGGCGCGGGTCCCCTAGTAGCGGTTGATGCGCCGCGGGTCCTTCTTGCCGCCGGTGATCGCCTTGTAGCCGGCGGCGCCGAGGAAGGCGATGCCGCCGATGATGGCGATCCAGAGGACGGCCTTGAACACGAAGCCGATCACGGCGCCCAGCACCATGAACGCCACCCAGGCGACGATCAGGCCGCCGACGATCTTCCAGAACATGGTTCCTCCGATGTCTCCCCGTGGCCCCACCGGCCCGATGCCTCCACACTGCCACCTGGCGCGGTGAAACTCCCCTCGGATGGCCAACGTTCGGGGTTTATTCAGGGTTCCCCCTGGCCAGCCAGGCCCCCAGGCGCCGGACCCCTTCGTCGATGTCCTCGGCGCTGCCGGCGAAGGAGAACCGGACGTACTTGCCGCCGTCGACCGGGTCGAAGTCGACGCCGGGGGTGATGGCGAGCCCGGTTTCGGCGAGCAGCCGCTGGCACCAGCTCAGGCTGTCGTGCGTGTACGCGCTGACGTCGGCGTACGCGTAGAAGGCACCGTCAGCCGGGGCGAGCTTGCCGAGGCCGATTCGCTGCAGGCCGGCGAAGAGCTGATCGCGGTTGGCGCGGTACCGCTCGACGTGCGCGTCGGCCTCCGCGTACGCCTCGGGCGTGAAGGCGGCGAGGGCCGCGTACTGCGAGACGGCGGGCGGGCAGATGGTGAAGTTGCCGGTCAGGACGTCGATCGCGCGGTGGAGGCGCTGCGGGGCGAGCATCCAGCCGAGCCGCCAGCCGGTCATCGCGAAGTACTTCGAGAAGCTGCCGAGCACGACCGGCTCGCGGCCGTACTGCCACGCGCAGTCGAGCTCGGCGCCGTAGGAGATGCCGTGGTAGATCTCGTCGCTGATCAGCTGGACGCCGTGCGACGAGCACCAGCCGGTGATCGCGGCGAGCTCCCCGGGCGGCAGCACGGTCCCGGTGGGATTGCTGGGGCTGGCGACGATCAGGCCGTCGATCGGCCCGAGCTCGTCGAGCAGTTCGACGGTGGGCTGGAAGTTCGTCTCGGCGGTGGTGGCGAACTCGACGACCTCGCAGCCGAGGACGGACAGCAGGTTCCGGTAGGCGGGGTAGCCGGGCCGGGCCATGGCGACCTTCGCGCCGGGGTCGAAGGCGCTGAGGAAGGCGAGCAGGAACCCCCCGGACGACCCGGTGGTCAGAACGACGTCGTGCGCTTGGACGTCGACGTCGTACCGCGTCCGGTAGTGCCCGGCGACGGCCTCGCGCAGCTCGGGGATGCCGAGCTGTTCGGTGTAGCCCAGCGTGCTTTTCTGCAGCGCTTCCTGGGCGGCCTCGAGCACGGCCTTCGGCGCCGGAGCGGACGGCTGCCCGGCCGCGAGCGACACGAGATCGCCGTGGCTGCGCTGCCGCGCCCCGGCCGCGGAGAGGACGTCCATGACGTGGAAGGGCGGCACGCCGGCCCGCAGCGCGGGCCCGGCGAAAGCTCCGAGGTCGGCCATGGGGCCAGGCTAGTAGCCGCGGTAGGCACCACCGTGGGCCATGGCCTTGATGCCGGGCACGTTGTCGAGGCTGCCGTACCGGTCGAAGGAGTACCGGACCCCGGCGATGATGTTGTCGACCGGGTTGTAGATGTTGTCGTGCCCGGGGAGCTTGTGGGCGTTGAACGTGGAGTCGATGCACTGCATGAGCCCCTTGGACGGGTGCCCCGCGGCGGCATTGGAATTGCCGGTCAGGAAGAGGTGGTCACCTTCCTGGGCCGTCCAGGTGCCCAGCTCCGTGGTCACGCACCAGACGTCACCCCGCCCGGCGGCTTCCTTCTTCAGGAAGGCCCCGGTGATGATCGGGTTGTTCAGGTGCACGGAGAATTCCGGACGCCAGGTCTCCGGCTGGTTCTTCCGCGCCACGGGGAGTACCCGGGGCCGGGCTCCGGACAGGTAACCGGCCAGCGCGATCGCGTCGAGGACGGTACCGGCCGCCTGGTAGATGACGACCTGCGGCCGCGAGTACCCGGGTCGCAGGTACCGGGTGCCTTCGGCGTCGGTGATGGCCTCGAGCCACGCCTCGCGCTGCTCCGTGGACATCGCCAGCACCTGGGCGACCGCGTCGGCGCGGGGATGCCCGGCGCGCGCCATCAGGTTCTCGGCGTAGTCGTGGTCCAGCCGGAACTGGTGCCGAGGCCCGCACCCGCCGCGGTCGTCGACGTACAGCGCGTGCGGCACGCCGTCGAGGAGCTTGCGGAGCTTCGCGACCATTTCGGGCTTCGACTGCGCGATGGACATGATCGGGCGGTGCCGGCGGGACTCGACGTGACCGTCGCCGGCGATCCACCCGAGGATCGCCGCTTCGGAGACACTGATGTCCAGCGAGGATTCCGTGGCGGCGGGCGCCGCCAGAAGGATCCGATCGCGTGACCGGACGTCCTCGGTGGTGACGAAACCGGCCTCGGTCGCGTAGCGGTGCTGCTGCCTCGGTGAAACGAACCCGTGCTTCTTGCGCCGGTGCACCGCGACGCCGTTGGCCGGCTGCCGCGCCGTCCGCGGCTCCCACCCGCATTCCGGGCAGACCACTGGCAGATCGGTGCGGCTGACACCAACCCTCGGGAGGTTGAGCCAGCGGTGGTTGGGCGTCGTGGTCGCCTGCCACCGCGAGTTGACCATCCGGACCAGTTCGGCGTCTTCGTGGTGGACCACCCGGGTGATCCGCGTCCACTCGCTGCGCCCGGTGGCCGGGTTGTAGCCGATCGTCTCGTCGCCGGCTTCGACCGCGTCGTGCTTCAGCAGCCCGCGCCTGGTCACGATCTGCGTGTCCAGCGGCACGCAGTCCCAGTTGTTGATGGCGTTGGGATTTCCGCCGGATTCGTGCTGGATGATCGCCCAGATCTTCGGGATGTCCGCGTCCGTCACCGGAATGCCCGCGGCCTGCAGTGCCTTCATGGCTTCCTGGATCCACTGCTGGACGTTCCCCGGCGGCGGCGAAGAAGGCGGGCCGCCGCTCGGGCCGAGGCCGCCACCGCCGCCTCCGCCACCCCCACCGCCGCCGCCTCCGCCGCCGTGGGAGGAGCCGTTGCTGTGGATGCCGCCCGTGCTCTTGGGGGCCGCTGCCGAGCTGCTCGGCAGGGGGACCTGGTCGTAGCCGCCCTCGATCTGCTGGGACATCAGTTTCTGCGACGCCTTGATCGCCGTGTCGGCCTGGGTCTGCAGGCCGGTGACGTCGCCGTCGAAGCCGGCCGTGATGGTGTGGATGTCCGTTTTCGCGGTGGCCAGGATCTGGTCGGCGCTGGGGCTGGGCCCCGGCTTGCCTTCGTCGTGGGCCTTCTTCGCCGCGGCCAAGGCGTTGTTGATGTCGGTTTCGGCCTTGGCGTTGCGCTCGTTGACGGCCTTTTCCGCGGCGAGCTGTTTGTCCCCGACGTTCTTCTTGATCTGGTCGAGGGTCCGCGCGAGGTCGTCGAGGTCCTTGGCGACGTCCTCGAGGTGGGTCTGCACCTTGGTGCCGGCGTCGCGAACCTGGCGGACGTACTGGAAGAACTGGTCCGCCGCTGGGCCGGCCCACACGCTGCCGTTGAGCGCGTCGGTCGAATTCTTCAGGGAAGCGTTGTGGTCACCGGCGTTCTTCCCGGCCTCGCGGAACTGCGTGGCCGCCGCGGTGATCTTTCCCAAATCGACCTTTTCGACCTGGTCGACCTTCTTCATGAAGGCGTCCCAGTTGTCCGGCGTTCCGGCGCCGCCCCCGTTCAAACCCACTGTGGTGCCCCCAGAATCACTTGTCGACGTGCAGTTTGAGGTCGCTCGCGCCGACCTGGTCGGTTTCGGCGATCAGGCCCGCGGCCTTGCGCATGGCGAACCCCAGCGCCTCCATGTGCTTGCCCGCGGCGTCGAACTGGTTGTGCACGCCGTCCTTGAACTTGCCGACCGCGCCGTGCGCGTCGCCCGTTTCGTCCATTCCGCCGAAGGGGCTTTCCTTCTCGTGGTCCAGGCCGGTGACCTTCTGCTTGGACTTTTCGAACTCGTCCTTCAGCTTCTCCACCTGACTGGCCGCGATGGCCATCGAGTCCGGGTCGTAGACAGGCACGGTTCGTCATCCCCTTCGGAAACTTGTCTCCGCCCGATCGGACGTCGTCCCGACCAGGACGGTTCCCGCGCTTACTTTATGACTTCGCCCGGGACGCGGGTACGGCTCTCCGCCAACTTCCACCCAGCGGGGATCAGGCTTCCGCCACCAGTTCGCGGATCCGCGTGGCGAGCAGGGCGTTGTCCGCCGGGGTGACGGTGGCCCACTCGCGGCCGTCGCCGTCGCGGCCCACCTGGAACAGGTAGCGGCCCGCGTCGGTGTCGAAGAACGCCACCACCCGGCCCGCCCGGTGCACCACGCCGTCGCGCGAGGTGCGTTCCGCGCCGAACTGGCCGCGGGCCTCCTGCCCGAGCAGCATGCCCGAGAGCTCCTGGGCCTGGAACAGCGGTATCCCGCGGTCCTCCAGGGCCGTGACCAGCGCCTTCGCGTCACCTTTCGCCGCCGCGTCGGCGGACTTCACGACGTCGTAGGGCAGGCTGACCGTCTGGCCGATGCCCGGGCCCAGGTCGCCCGCCACCGAGACCGCCGCCTCCGCGAGGCCGTCCTCGGTCGCCGGGATCAGCCAGACCTCGCCGTGGTCCACCACCGCCAGCACCGCCTGGCCGCGCAGGCTGACCGCGCGGCCGCGGATCTCGCGTTCCGCCCACACCCAGACGTCGATCCCGAGCTGCGGGCGCGCCAGCAGGTGCAGCAGGTCGGCCAGCTCGCCGGACACCCGCCGGTTGCGGGCCAGCCGCCGCTCGCTCAGCGAAACCCACGCCGAGTCGACCAGCTCGCGCCGCTCGGTCACGGTGGTTCCGTCGCTCGGCACGTCCAGCGCGACGTGCCGCCGGGGCAGGTCGAAGGATTCCCAGAGCACGTCGAACTCGAGGGCCGACAGGACGAGCGACACGGTCAGCGCCCGTCCCCGCCGTGGTCGCCGAGCACGTCACGGGACACCATCCGCTGGTCGGCGAACAGGTCCTGGTCGTCGACGCCGTAGCGGCGGACGTGCTCGGCGTCCTCCTCCTGCGGGGCCGCCTCGGACAGGAACTTCGCCTCGCCGGGCTTCTGCTTCGGGCTGATCTGCTCGGACTTCCGCAGCGCGACGGCCTCTTCTTCGGGCAGCTCGCCGACCGGCAGCGGCCGAACCGGGCCCTTCGGCTGGCTCTTGTCGCGCGGCTGACGCTCCTTGTCGCCGCTCAGCGCGCCGCCGGCCACGCCCGCGCCGATCGCCGCCGCGCCGGCGCCGATGTCGCCGGGGGTCGCGCCGGGCTTGCCGACGAAGCCGCGTTCACCGGTGTACTGGCCCGGTTGCAGCGGGGCCTGCGGCATGGCGCCGACCGTGCGGCCCTTGGCCAGCAGGCCGTCCGGGCCGCGGCCGGTGGAGCTGTCGATGCCGGTGGCGCCACCGGGCGTCCCGCCGCCACCGCCGCCGAGTGACTTGATCGGCGCCGTCGCGGGGCTCGAGCCGGGCGGCTGCGCGCCGGGCGCACCGGGCGGGCAGAACGGGTCGGCCTGGCCCCCGGTGCCCGGTCCGGGTGTGAAGCGGCCGGACGGGTCGCCGGCCGTGCCGCGGCCCGGGGTCTGGACCCAGCCGGGGCCGGGCGCGGCCGTCGGCGGCTTCGCGCCCGAGGGCGTCGTCGAACTCGGCGTCGTGTGCTGGACGGGCGGGGCGCCGGCCGCGCCCGCCGACCCGGTCGAGCCGGTCTGGCGCGGCGGCTGCTGCGGCGCGGGCCGGGACGGCTGCTGGGCCGCGACGCCGTAGACCGGGGTCGGCGGGTCGGCGTGCACGGTGTGCGACACCGGCTGCACCACCGGCGGGTCGACGTGCACCGACCGGACCTTGTCCGAAGCCGGCTTCACGCCGCCGTCCGGCGTCACCGCGACCGCGGCGCCGGCGACGTCCAGCACTCCCGGCGTGATGCCCGGGGCGGCCAGCTTGAGCGACTCCGGGTCGGACAGCGCCTGCGTCGAGAGCAGGTTCGTGCCGCTCTGCTGGGCGTACTCGTTCAGCGCCTGCTGGGCCTGGGCCTTGGCGTCGTTCGCGGCCTCGACCTGCTTGGCGTGGTCGGTCTCGAAGCCGATGAGGCTGACCAGGCTGTCGGTGAGGGTGAAGCCGCCCGCGCCCTTCCGGACCGTCTCGGCGTCCGGCAGCTTGTACTTGGTCCGGTTGAAGGCTTCGCCCTGCTCGAACACCATTTCCGCGGCGTGCGCGACCTTCGTGGTGGCGTCCTGGGAGAAGCCGGCCTTCTCGGTGAAGACCTGGCTCGCCGCGCCGCCGGCCTGGCTCTGCCATTCGACGCCGAGTTCGAGCAGCTGCGCGCGCAACGTCTGGTCGGTGTGGGCGAGGGCGGTCGCGACGGCCTTCAGAGCGTCGACGGCGGTGCCGATGCTGCCGGTGCCGTCGCCGTTGATCATCCGGGTGATCTGGTCGGCGATCGCGGTGTTGGTCCAGCCGTCGAACCGGTGGTTCTGGATCCCGGCCGCGAGCTCGGAGAATTCCACGCGCCCTCCCTAGTTGCGTGCTTTCAGGGACTGCAGCGCCAGGTCGGCGGCGTGCGCCGACATGTCGCACAGCTGCGGCTGCGTGAGCCGGCCGCGGGTGATGGCGAAGGTCTGGACGGCCAGCGTCTGGCCCTTCGCGACGCCGACGAGCGTCTCGCAGTCGGCCGGGTCGCCGGCCGCGCGGTAGTTCGTCAGCGCCGGGTAGCCACCGATGGTCTTCGGCTCGGTGGTCATGCTGTTCTTCTTGCGGGTGCCGGTGATCCACTGGTCGAGGTCCGCCGACACGGCTCGCACGTGGTAGGAGTGCACCGGCTCGGCGCCGTCGGCGTCGAACACGCAGGTCCGGCCGTCCTCCTCCGGCGCCTTGCGGGGAACGCTGTTGATCTTCAGCGCGTCGAGCTGGACCTGCGGGAAGAGTTCGCACAGCTCGACGCCCTGCAGCGACAGGTCCGCCGGCCGCTGCGGCAGCTGGGCGGCCTTGGCGCTCTGCGACGCGGCCGTGGCGGCCGTTTCGACCGGGTACGGGGTGCCTTCGGTGCCCGCGGAGCAGCCGGCGAGCGCCGCCGTCGCGAGCACGCCTCCGGCGATCCGGTTACGCACCGTGCTTGCCGCGGTCACCGAACACCGCCGCCTTCTCCTCTTCGCCGACCTTGTAGTCCTTCGCGGCTTCGCGCAGCTGCTCGACCAGGCGCTTGAGGCCGGCGACGTACTCGCGCACCTGGCCGGCGTAGGAGCGGTCGCCGTCGGCGATCAGGGTGTTCCAGGCCTGGACCGACTGGGTGCTGATCACGTCGGCGGACGGCGCGTCGATCCGCAGCTGGCCGAGCCGGGTGAGCAGCTGGTCTTCGAGGGCGTTGGCCTGTTCTTCGACGATCCGGGCGACGTCGAGCAGCTTGTCCGGGTGGACCAGGACGTCCGCGGCGGCCGGCGCCACCGGGACCGCCGAACCGAAGTCTTGCGGGGGTCCGGGTGGCGGAGCCCCCGGCCCGGGGCGAAGCCCCGGAACAGCGCTGTCGTACGAGGGTCCTGACATGCTCTCCCCTGACGTCATACGGACAGTGACCGGCCGGCTCCCGTCGAGGCTACCAACGTGGATGTGGCGGCAGCCTGAGTTTGGACGAAGAGTGGGCCCGGCCGGTTCCCCCGATCCGTGGAATCAGGCCCGCTGTTTGGCCGTCGGGGCGCTGATCTCGCCGTTCGCCGCCTTCAGCGCGATGTCCGTGCGGTGGTGCGAGCCGGCGAGGTGGACCTTTTCGACGGTTTCGTAGGCGTGCTTGCGCGCCGCCTTGAGCGACTTGCCGGTGCCGACGACCGAGAGCACGCGGCCGCCGGAGGAGACGACGGCGCCGTCGTCCCGGCGGCGGGTGCCGGCGTGCAGGACGCCTTCCAGCTCGGCCCCGGTGATGACGTCCCCGGTGTGCGGCTTGCCCGGGTAGCCGTCGGCGGCGATCACGACGGTGACCGCGGCGCCGCCGGACCACTCCAGTGGCGGGTGCTCGGCGAGCTTGCCGGTGGCGGTGGCGTGCATCAGCCCGGCGATCGGGGTGCGCAGCAGGGCCAGCACGACCTGCGTCTCCGGGTCGCCGAAGCGGCAGTTGAACTCGATGACCTGCGGGCCGTCGGAAGTCAGCGCGAGGCCGGCGTAGAGCAGGCCGGAGAACGGCGCGCCGCGGTTGACCAGCTCGTCGGCGACCGGCTGGACGACGGTCTCCACCAGCTCGTCGACCAGGTTCTCGGGCGCCCAGGGCAGTGGCGCGTAGGCACCCATGCCGCCGGTGTTCGGGCCGGCGTCGCCGTCGCCGACGCGCTTGAAGTCCTGGGCGGGCAGCAGCGGGACGACGGTGTTGCCGTCGACGAAGCAGAACAGCGAGGCTTCCGGTCCGTCCAAAAAGGATTCGAGGAGGACGGGGTGCCCGCCGTCGAGCAGCATGATGGCGTGCTTGCGCGCGACGTCGATGTCCGGCGTGACGACGACACCCTTGCCGGCGGCGAGGCCGTCGTCCTTGACGACCCAGGTGGGGCCGAACCGGGCGAGCGCGGCATCGAGCCGGGCGGGGTTGTCGACGACCTCGCTGCGCGCGGTGGGCACGTTCGCGGCGGCCATGACGTCCTTCGCGAAGGCTTTCGACCCTTCGATCCGCGCGGCGGCGGCCGACGGGCCGAAGCAGGCGACGCCGGCCTTCCGCACGGCATCGGCCACCCCGGCGACGAGCGGCACCTCAGGGCCGACGACGACGAGGTCGGCCTGCCAGCTCTTGGCGAGCCCGGCAACGGCCTCGGGATCGGCGGCATCAACACCGAGCTGTTCGGCGACGGCGGCGGTCCCGGCATTGCCGGGCGCGCAGGCCAGGGCCGTGACGGCGGGATCGCCGGACGCCGCGAGGACGAGTGCATGCTCACGGGCGCCGGAGCCGACGACTTCAGCAGGCGGTCCGCGGTCTTCTCGCGATCCGGTTCCTTCAGCGTCCGCGTCATTGCCGACACCCCTTCCGCGACATGTAACTT
>NZ_JBSFNC010000179.1:0-16483 GCF_053586895.1 Amycolatopsis sp. NPDC003731
GTGCGCTGTCCGGACGCTGGCTGGCCGTGGCCGCACCCGGTCAGTCGACGTCCATCGTGGACATGCTCGGGTGTGAGGTCGTGCTCGCGACCGGCAGCGCGGTAGCGGACTCGGCGGGGTGCGCCGAGGCCGGGTGCCGTGGTTCGGGCGCCGGCACGGCACCTATCGCCGGGCGAGAGCGGGGCCGGGCGCGCCGGGAGCGAAGTTGGGGGCTCGGCCGGCCCCCCGCGGCGGCCACGGCGCCCGCCATCGCGGCTCGGCCGCCCGGCGCACCTGCCGCCGCGGAGAGCGGGGTCGGGAGGGGGCTCGGGGTGCGGTCGGACGTTGCGGGAAGAGGGCGGGCGCGGCTCGGGCAGCACGAAGCCGCCGGGGGTGGACGGCACTCCTCCCCCGGCGGCCCGAGTTCGCCGGCCGGTCATCCCAGCCGCGCGCCACCACCCAGCCCACGCCGACCAGCCGGCCGCGCGCCGTCGCCCACGCCGACCAGCCGGCCGCGCGCCGTCGCCCACACCGGCCAGCCGGCCGACCGGCCGCGCACCGCTCATCCAGCCGCGCGCCGTCGCCCAGTCGCACCGGCCATCCAGCCGCGCGCCGGTCACCCAGCGGCGCGCGCCGCTCATCCAGCCGGAGCCGGTCGGTCATTCCAGCCGCACGCCCACCACCCACCGCACCAGCCGGTCATCCAGCCGCGCGCCGTCGCCCAGCCGCGCCGGTCACCCAGTCGGAGCCGGCCGCCCACGGCACTGGCGGCGGCCGGCCTCTCGCCGCCGGGGCGGCCGGACTTCCGGACCCGCGCCGCCCTCCACTGCGGCGTGAACCCGCAACACCTGGAACCCCTACGAAAACACCTTCCAAGCCGCCGCGAGCTCGACCCTTGAGGTGATGTGCATCTTCTGGAACACCTTCTTCAAATGGAACGCCACCGTGTGTCTGGAGATGAACAGCTGCCTGCCCACCTCATTGTTGGTGTGTCCCTGGCTCACCAGCTCGGCGACCGCGAACTCCGTGTTCGTCAGCCCGTGCGGGGCCGCTCCTTCGTACTCCACCACTCGCGTCGTGCCTCGGCGGACTCCGTGCTCGCGGAGCTTGTTCACCACCCGGGCCGAGTCACGTGTCGCGCCCACCGCCGTGTACGTGTCCAGGGCCGTCTCGAGGAAGCGGACCGTGCGCTCGCGCTCGGAATACCTCTTCGCCAGCAGGTCGCTGAGGTCCTCCAGGGCCGATGCGCGGCACCAGCGGTCCGGGTGGATGTCGGCCGACTCGTGGAGCTTGGCCGAGTCCTGGGCCAGCAGGCCCGCCGCATGCAGGGCGGAGCCGCGGATCACGCTGAACTCCGGCTGTTCCGCGCCCGCCACCGAGGCCGCCTCCACCACTATCTCCGCCAGGTCGTGCGCGCCCAGCTTGCCGCACACCCGGACCAGCCACGGTGCCGCCGCCGGCTCCGACACCAGCAGCTGCCGGAGCACCAGGGGGTTCGTCACGATGCCGGCGATGAGGCTCGCCGCGCTCTCCACCCCGCTGCGGGCCTCGACGGCCTGCGCGGCCACCCACGCCCCCGGCGCCTGCCCGAAATAACCGAGCAGCGCTTCGTCGGCCAGCTTGTCCACGAAAACGCGGCACGCCCGCATGTCCGCCCGGCGCAGCGCGCCGAGGGCCAGCACGACGTAGCTCGGCGGGCGCAGGGAACGGTCGCCGCACCCTTCGGCGATCCGCAGCCCCGTGCTCACCTCGGCCATGGCCTCGTCGACGTTGCCCATCGCGAACAGCAGGTTCCCGCGGACGTTGTGCGACACGGCGGTCATGCGCTCGGAAGCGGAGCCCTCCCGGCTTTCCTCGACCGCGGCCAGCACCCGGCGGCCCGATTCCAGTTCGCGGGCCTTGATGAGCAGGCCGACGTACCAGAATTGGGCCATTTCGTAGAGTTCGCGGGATTCACGGCGGTCGCCCGCCGCGGCCGCCTTCGCGCACTGCAGGCCGGTGTCGAGCCGCCCGTTGAACCACGAGTACGCGGAGCGCCGGAGGAACCCGGCCGTGTCACAAGCCTCCTGCATGAAATCGTCGCCAAATCCGGTGAACGGATTTTCGGGCAAGCGCAAAGTAGGTACGTCGATCATTTTTCGGCTATCCCCCAGGTATAGACGAAACGAAATAAGACTGAACGAGCCGCCACATTGCGGCGAATTCACGCGAAACCGGCCCCGCCGTCCGGCCGCGCGCGAACACGCGACCATTGTCGAGCACAACACCCCAGGGTTAGAGGTGTCCGACGGGACCCGGCGACCCGGTCAGAACATGGCACCGCACCGACCGCGCGGAAAAGCGCACGTCACAAGAACCTCCCCAGGCAGGCTTGTGAAAGATTAACAGCTTGCGTCACTCACGATAGCTTCGGCCGAGAGCTCCGTCATCGCCCCTGTGAGCCAGGTCACACCCCTAGAAAATGTGAGGACGTTTAGCTTTTGCCCTGGTGGGGCAGCGATTTCACACGGTTCTGACGCGCAAATCAGCCAGCTAGCCTAACGGGCATTCTGTTAGCGCTCAACTAACTACCGGGTAGCCCTCGAAGTCCCCGGGAAGAATGACGGCGCGTCGCAGCGGGACGCCTGCCTCCTGGGACCGTCACCCGGTTGGGCGCGCCCCGATCGGGCGCACCTCGTCCGAACGCACCAGCGGCGCGAACAATCCGGACAATAAGGATCTAATTCACGCCGAAGTCAAATGCAGCAGCGCTTGCGCCGCGAGGCGATACCCGAAAGCGCCCAAGCCGACCACCACACCGCTCGCCAGGGGCGCGATGACCGACTCGTGCCGGAACTGCTCGCGCGCCCACACATTGCTGAGGTGCACTTCGATCCACGGCGGCGCGTAGCTCGCCAGCGCGTCGCGCAGGCTCCAGCCGGCGATCATCAGGGCGCCGGGGTTGACGATGGCGCCGACCGTGGTGCCGCCGTGCTCGTGGATCGCGCCGACCAGCTCGCCTTCGCCGTCACGCTGGATCGACACGACCTCCCAGCCCCGGACGGCCACTTCCTCGGCGACGGCCTTCTCGATGTCGGCGAGCGTGTCGGTGCCGTAGATCTCCGGCTCGCGCCGGCCCAGCACACCCAGGTTGGGACCGTTCAACAGCAGGACAACGCTCAACGGGACACACCTCGCTCACCCGGCGACCACTTCGGCCCCCATCGTGTGCACCTCGCCCGGCGGGCACCACCCCTACCTTGATAGTCGGGCGGAGTCCTATCAGACCGAGGGATGCCCGGCCCGCCGCGGCGCTCCTACGCTCCGAAGCGACCAGGCAAGTCGCGGGATCGGCACCCGTCCCCGATCGATCGCCGTCCGGCCCGCGCGATTCGAATGGAGCTGGCGCCGCAGTGACGACCAACGCGACCGAAAACAAGCCCAGCAACGCAGCGCTGCGGTCACCCCTCCCCCAAGAGTTCGTCCAGCGCGACGACCCGTTCACCGTGCCGCCGGCCCTGCTGGCGGTGGCCGCGCGCGGCCCGATCGCCAAGGCGGCGCTGGCTTCGGGCGAGCCGTTCTGGCTGGTGTCCGGGTACGAAGAGGCCCGCGCGGTGCTGACGGACCCGCGGTTCTCCTCCGACCGGTTCCAGTACCACCCGAGGTTCAAGGAGCTGCCCGCCGAGTTCCGGGAGCGGCTGCGCGACGACAAGGCGCGCGCCGGCTCGTTCATCAACATGGACCCGCCGGAGCACACGCGGTACCGCAAGCTGCTCACCGGGCAGTTCACCGTCCGCCGGATCCGCGACCTCGGCACGCAGATCGAGAAGATCATCGGCGGGCTGCTGGACGACATGCTGGCCAAGGGCACCAGCGCCGACCTGATGACCGAGTTCGCGTTCCCGGCCCCGTCGCAGATGATCTGCGAGCTGCTCGGCGTGCGCTACGACGACCGGGCGGGGTTCCAGGAGCGCGCGGCGGCCCTGCTGCAGCTGGACGCCCCGGTCGAGCAGGCGGTGGCGAACGCCGACGCGCTGCGCGTGTTCATGCAGCGGCTGATCACGGACAAGCGCGAGCACCCGGCCGACGACCTCATCTCCGGCCTGATCCACCACGCCGGGGCCGACCCGGCGCTCACCGACGACGAGCTCATCAACATCGCCAACCTGCTGCTCATCGCCGGCTACGACACCACCGCGAGCATGTTCGGGCTGGGCATGTTCGTGCTGCTGCAGCGCCCCGACCAGCTCGCCGCGGTCCGCGACGACCCGGCCCGCATCGGGGACGCCGTCGAGGAGCTGCTGCGCTACCTGTCCGTCATCAACCCGGGGCTCTTCCGGTTCGCCAAGCACGACCTGGAGCTCGGCGGCGAGCACATCCCGGCCGGCTCGACCGTGGTGGTCTCGGTGGTGGCCACCAACCGGGACGAGCGCCAGTGGACGGCCCCGGAGACCCTGGACGTGACGCGTCCCCGCGGCCCGCACCTGGCCTTCGGCCACGGCGTCCACCAGTGCCTCGGGCAGCAGCTGGCCCGGGTGGAGATGCAGGTGGGCTACGCCGAGCTGCTGCGCCGGCTGCCGAACGTGCGGCTCGCGGTGCCGCCGGAGGACGTCCCCCTGCGCAACGACATGCTCACCTACGGCGTGCACTCGCTGCCGATCACCTGGGACGCGGGTTAAGCGGAGACCCTCGGGGCCCGGACCGTCGCGGACGGTCCGGGCCTTTCGCGTATAGGGGTAGGTAGGGGTTGCGGGCACGACGAAAGCCTGACTCGGCCATCCAGCCCGGTGACGCCGCACGAAACCTCCATTCGCCCAGAACGTGCTCCGGGCGCGCCGGTCAACCCCGAAAGCCTTCGGTCCTCACCAAGCACATCCCCCGCCGCGAGAACGCAGGGGTAGGTAGGGGTTGCGGGCACGACGAAAGCCGGCTCCACGCCGGACCGCCTGGGGGTGCGGTGCAGCGGGGAGCCGGCCGGTTCCGGTCGTCGTCGGCGTCAGCCGACGAAACGGGCGATCGAAGCCGCCAGGGATTCGGCGTCCACTCCGAACAGGCGGTCGTGTTCCTCGGCCGTTCCGTAGACGCGGGCCTCTCGGTCGCGCCAGGTTCCGAACGACCTGAGGCGGTGGGGCACGTCGGCCAGTGCTTCGGTCACCTCGAACGCCGACGTCCCGCGCAGGTACGGCTCGACCAGGACCACGTTCGGGGCCGCCGCGTTCACCGCCGCGCGGAGGCCCGCGTGGTCGAACGGGCGGATCGTCGAGGCGTACAGCACCGTGACGTCCGCCGTGGCCGTGGCGGCCAGGACCTGGT
This sequence comes from Amycolatopsis sp. NPDC003731, assembly GCF_053586895.1. Classification (NCBI taxonomy): domain Bacteria; kingdom Bacillati; phylum Actinomycetota; class Actinomycetes; order Pseudonocardiales; family Pseudonocardiaceae; genus Amycolatopsis; species Amycolatopsis sp. NPDC003731. The sequence continues at coordinate 5,272 of NZ_JBSFNC010000179.1, forward strand.
CCAGCACCGGGCCGACCGCGATGACGACGCCCTTGCTGCCCTGGCGGAGCACCGTGAACTCGTCCGACACCGGTACCGATTCGGTGTTCGCGCGCTCGGACAGCCGGACGTAGACCCGGTTGTCGCCGGCGATGGCCTTGGCCAGCAGCGGGGCGACCTCGTCCTCGTGGCCGGGGACGTGCACCGTCCAGCCGGGCAGCGTGTCCAGCAGGGCCACGTCGCCCGGTGCCTGGTGGGTGCGGCCCCACGACGGGTCGTCGTAGGACGCGCCCACGCTGACCAGGACCGCGCCGACGTCCTGGTGGCCGAGGCCGATCTTGATCTGCTCGAACGGCCGCTCGACCAGGAACGGCGCGTACGTGTGCACCACCGGCCGCTGACCGGCGAGCGCGAAGCCGCCGGCGATGTCGATCATCGCCTGCTCGCGGATGCCGAAGTTGAGGACGCGGTCCGGGTACTCCTTCTTCACGTCCCAGAAGAACCACGACGAGATGTCCGCGGTCAGCATGACCACCCGCGGGTCCGTGGCGAGGGACTCGATCACCGTCTCGGCGAAGACCGTCCGCATCTGCTTCCTGGTCACCTGGGCGGTCATGCGCCGGCCCCTTCCTCGATCGGGAGGATCTCCGCGACGACGGCGCGCGGCCGCCCGTCGGTCTCCCCGGTCAGCGCCTTCTCCAGCGCGTCGTGGTCGCGGCCGTCGACCGTGGTCGCGGCCCAGCCCTCCAGCTCGAAGCGCGCGGCGATGCCGCCCGGCCAGCCGAGGCTGGCCGTCTTGTTGTCGATGACGATCGCGGTGAGGCGGTCGAGCCCGAGCCGGCCGGCGATCGACATCGTCTCGTGGTTGCTGCCCTCGTCGAACTCGCCGTCGCCCATCAGCACGAACACGCGGGCGTCGCGGCCCTGGGCGCGCAGCCCGAGCGCGGTGCCGACGCCGAGCGGGAGGCCGTGGCCGAGGGAGCCGCTGCTGATCTCCACCCCGGGCGCCAGGTTGCGGTCCGGGTGCATGCCCAGCGGCGAATCCCACTGCCGCCAGGTGTCCAGCGTTTCCGGTTCGAGGAAGCCCTTCGCGGCGAGCACCGCGTAGTAGGCCATCGGGCCGTGGCCCTTGGAGAGGTAGAACCGGTCGCGGTCGGGGTCCTCGATGTTCGACGGCGACACGTTCAGCACGCGTTCGTAGAGCACCCAGATCGCGTGCAGCGTCGACGCCGCGGCCCACCCGTGCTTCTCGTCCCCCGTCATCCGGCCGAACAGGCCGCGGAGGTTCTCTTCGGTCATCTGCATGGTTTCGGGCTTCCTCACTCCGGCTTGCGCGCGGTCAGGAGGACGTAGCCGAGCGACGGCTCGTCGCTGAAGGCGCGGAACCGGCCGAGCGTCACCTCGAACTGCGCGGCCTCGATGTGCTGCAGCGCCTGCTCCCGCAGCGCCTCGAACCGCTCCGCCGCCTTGGCCCACGACGGCCGGGTGAACTCGCTGACGTCCTCGGCCGATTCGGGCTCGAGGCCGGCTTCGCGCAGGTGGGCCTGGTACTCCTCGAGCGAGACGACCGACACCACGCCCTTGCCGACCTCGGCGACGCGCGCGCGGTCGGCCTCCAGTCCGGCGGGGCCCGGCACGAGCAGGAAGTCGCCGAGGGCCAGGCGCCCGCCCGGCCGCAGCACGCGGGCCGCCTGGCGGATCACGTGCCAGCGGTCCGGCATGTGGTGCAGCGACTCCAGCGCCCAGACGAGGTCGAACGAGCCGTCCTCGTAGGGCAGCTCCATCGCGTCGGCGTACTCGAAGACGACCCGGTCGTCCACGTCGGCCTTGTACGCGCGGTCGTTCGCGCGTTCCACCTGCTTCTCGCTGATCGAGATGCCGGTGACCATGACGTCGTTCGCGACGGCCATCCGGATCGCCGGCTCGCCGTTGCCGCAGCCGATGTCGAGCAGCCGGTCGCCCGCTCGCAGCGGCAGCATCGCGGACAGCCGGTCGGTCAGCCGGGTGGTGGCCTCTTCGAGCGTCGCGGACTCGTCGTCCCAGTACCCGTGGTGCAGATTTTCGCCCCAGAGCTGGTCGAGCAGGTCCGCGAAAGCGTCGTAGCCCTGGCCAATCTCGTTCGGAGTCGGCTTCGTCACCAGTACCCCTAAGCATCGTTTCGCGTGACCGCGTGTCGATCAACGCCTGGCCTGCAAGGTCTTGGGCGAGAGTAGGTGAGGCCGGCCCGGCCGGGCATCCCTCGTTCTGATAGCACCGCGGCGCACCCCGATCGTCCACAAAGGACACCAGACCGCAGCACTGTGAGGTTGGGGGATGCTCAACCGGCCGTCCTTCCCTACCGTCCGAATCCGGGCCCGCCGCGCACGCGAGCGGGACCGCCCGCGTCGGCACCAGGAAGGGATGGCCATGACCGCCACCGCCAAGCCTTCGGCCAAGCCGGTCGACCTCTTCTCACCGGAAGTGGTCGCCGACCCGTTCGGCTGGTACGCGCGGTTGCGCGAGGAGCCGTTGCCCCACACCGGGACACTGAACCTCGGCACCATGATGGGCGGGCCGGACATGTGGCTGGCCACCCGCTACGAGGACGTCCTCACGGTCCTCACCGACCCGCGCTTCCTCACCAACCCGCCGGAAGACTCGCCGCTGGCCGACATCCGCGACGGCGTCTTCAAGGCGATGAACTTCCCCGAAGACCTCATCCCGTGGATGGCGAACAAGCTCAACACCGCCGACGGCGAGGACCACACGCGGCTGCGCAAGCTGGTCTCGTACGCGCTGACCGCGCGCCGCGTCAACGCGCTGCGCCCGCGCGTCGAGAAGATCACCGAGGACCTGCTCGACAAGATGGCGGAGCAGGGCAAGGACGGCTCGCCGGTCGACATCGTCGAGGAGTTCTGCTTCCCGCTGCCGGTCACGGTCATCTGCGAGCTGGTCGGCATCGACGAGCCCGACCGCGCCGCCTGGCACGCCTGGGGCAACGCCATGGCGACCATGGACGCGCCGAACATCCCGCCCGCGCTGCGCCACTGTATCGCCCTCTCGCGGGAGCTGATGGCCCGCCGGCGCGTCGAACCGCAGGACGACCTGGTCACCGCGCTCGTGCAGGCCCAGGCCGAGGACCCGGGCCGGGTGTCCGACGACGAGATCGTCGGCATCCTGTTCAGCCTGGTCACGGCCGGCCACCAGACGACGACCTACCTGATCGGGAACTCGGTGCTGTTCCTGCTCGAGCACCCCGACCAGCTCGCGCGGCTGAAGGCCGAGCCGGAGCTGTGGGCGCAGGCCGTGCGCGAGCTGCAGCGGCTGGGCCCGCTGCAGTTCACGCAGGCGCGCTTCCCGTCGGAGGACGTCGAGCTCGGCGGCGTCACGATCCCGCGGGGGACGCCGGTCGCGCCGCTGTTGCTGGCCGCCAACACCGACCCGCGCAAGTTCGACGAGCCGGACAAGCTGATCGTCGACCGGCTGAGCGTCACCAACGAGATGCACCTGTCCTTCGGCAAGGGCATCCACCGCTGCCTGGGCCAGCACCTGGCCTACCAGGAGGCCGAGGTGGCGCTGCACGGGCTGTTCACCCGGTTCCCGGACCTGGCCCTCGCGGTGCCGCGAGAAGAGATCCCGTGGATCCTGCGGCCGGCGTTCACCCGGACCAAGACGCTCCCCCTGAAGCTCGTTTAGCCCGAAAGGCAGCCCCGCCGTGCACCGACCTGTGTCATCCGTGGCTTCGCCCCGAGCCGGGGGCTCCGCCACCCGGACCCCCGCAAAGATGGCAGACACCGAGAAGTGGTTGCGCCGTTTCGAGCGGGCCCCGGACGCGCGGGCGCGGCTCGTGTGCCTGCCGCACGCCGGTGGTTCGGCCAGCTTCTTCTTCCCGCTCGCCAAGGCCCTCGCTCCCGCGGTGGAGGTCCTGGCGGTCCAGTACCCGGGCCGTCAGGACCGGCGCCACGAGCCGCCCGTCGACAGCGTCGCCGGGCTGACGAACCGGCTGCTGGAGGTGCTGCGCTCGGTCGACGACCGGCCGCTGGCCCTGTTCGGGCACAGCATGGGCGCGATCATCGGCTACGAGGTGGCGTTGCGGATGACCGACGCCGGGCTGCCCGCGCCGGTGCACCTGTTCGCGTCCGGCCGGCGGGCGCCCTCGCGCTACCGCGACGACGACTTCCGCGGGGTGTCCGACGACCGGCTCGTCGCCGAGCTGCGGAAGCTCGGCGGGTCCGACGCGGCCATGCTGGCCGACCCCGAACTGCTCGCCATGGTCCTGCCCGCGATCCGCAGCGACTACCGCGCGGTCGAGACCTACCGGCACGAACCCGGGCGCCGGCTGGACTGCCCGGTCACGGTGTTCACCGGCGACCGCGATCCGCGGGTGTCGGTCGAGGAGGCCCGTGCCTGGGAAGAGCACACCACCGGGCCGGCGGACCTGCGGGTGCTGCCGGGCGGGCACTTCTTCCTGGTCGACCAGGCCGCGCCGATCATCGCGACGGTGACGGAGAAGCTGGCCGGCCCCGCGCTGACCGGATCCACCGGGAGGACTTCGTGACCCGAGCCGCGGTCCGGCGGGCGCTGGCGCCCAGCGAGAGCGTCCACGCCGTCCGGGAGGCCTACATCGGCTACACCGTGCGCGCCGAAGGGCGGCTCGACCCCGAGGCGCTGACCACGGCGTTCGAAGCGGTCTGCCGTGCCTACCCCCAGCTCTCGGCCCGCGTGGAGTTCACCGGCGAGGGCGCGGTGCTGACGGAGTCGGACGCGCAGCCGGAAATCCGGTTCGCCGACGGCGACCCGTCCCGGCCGCTGGCGGGCTTGGACCTCGACCAGAGCCGCTCGCTGAGCGCCCTCAACGTCGTCCGCGACGGCGAGGAAGCCAGTGTCTGCCTGGCGATCCAGCACAGCGTCGCCGACGCCCACCACGCCACCGCGATCCTCGCGGCCCTGTGGTCCAGCTACACCGACGTCGTCGAAGGCGTGCCGCTCGACCTGGGCCGGCAGCCGTACCCGCGGTCGCTGGAAGACCTGCTGGCCGACCGCGGCATCCACGCGAGCGGCCCGGCGACCCCGCTCGCCCCGCCTCCGGCGGCGAACCGGCCGGACCCGGTCGTCCGCCACGTCGTCCAGCACCGGCTGACCGAAGCAGAATCGACGGCGCTGGCGAACCTCGGCCACCGCGAGAAGGTGACGATCAACGGCCTGGTGTCGGGCGCGGTCCTGCTCGCCGAAGCCGAGCTCCGCGACATGCCGCTGACCGACCTCGTCTACCGGTACTCGGTGAACCTGCGCGGCAGGCTGACACCGCCGGTCGGCGCGACCGAGGGCACGAACGTGCTCGGCGGGGTCGCCTTCAAGGTGCCGGACGGGATCCCGCACGACGCCGTCCCGATCGGCCGGGCCATCGGCGAGCAGCTGCGGGCCGGCCTGGCCGACGGGTCCGTGCAGCGCAGCATCCTCGACATGTTCAGCAAGCCCGCCGCCGCGAAGCCGTGGGACCCGAAGCTCGCGCTCGCCGTGGTCAGCATCATGAACTGGGGCGTCGCCCCGCCGATGCGCACCCCGGACGGCCTGCGGCTGACCAACCTGCACTCGGCGTCCCGGATGCGGGAGACCATCGCGCTCGGCGGCTACGTGCTGAGCACGTTCGGCGGCCGGGTGGGCATCGACCTGGGCTGGCCCGAGGGCGATCCGTCGCTGCCGCAGCGCGTCGGCTGCCTGCGCGAACGGCTGGCCCGCCTGACCCGCGACCTGTGAGGTGCTCGTGACGGACACGGACGTCGTCATCGTCGGCAACGGCCCGATCGGCGCCACCCTGTCGGTGCTGCTGGCCCAGCGCGGCTGGCGGGTGATGGTGCTCGAGCGCCGGCCCCGGCCGTACCGGCTGCCGCGGGCGACCAGCTTCGACGGCGAGACCGCCCGGCTGCTGGCCGCCACCGGCATCGGCCCGGACCTCGGGCGGATCACCGCACCGGCCAACGGCTACCAGTGGCAGACCGCGGACGGGCAGACGCTGCTGGACATCGCCTTCACCACCGAGGGCCGCTACGGCTGGCCGGACGCGAACACCATGCACCAGCCGGCGCTGGAGGAGCTCATCGCGGCGCGGGTCCGGGACCTGCCCGGGATCACCGTGCTGCGCGGGCACGAAGTCGTGGCCATCGCCGACGGTGACGCGCTGGTCCAGGTGACCGCGACCGACGCCGACGAGGTGTCGCGGACCATCTCGGCGCGGTGGGTCGTGGGCTGCGACGGTGCGAACAGCTTCGTGCGCGAGCACCTCGACGTGCCGGTGACCGACCTCGGCTTCTCGTACGAGTGGCTGCTCTGCGACGTCCAGCTGACCGAGCCGCGGGAGTTCGTCCCGACGAACGTGCAGATCTGCGACCCGGCGCGGCCCACGACGCTGGTGGGCAGCGGGCCCGGCCGCCGTCGCTGGGAGTTCATGCGCCTGCCGGGCGAAAGCGCGGCCGAGCTGAACAAGGACGAGACGGCGTGGCGGCTGATGGCCCCCTACGGCGTCACGCCCGAGACCGCCACCCTGCTGCGCAGCACCACCTACATCTTCCAGGCCCGGTGGGCCGACCGGTGGCGGGTGGGGCACGTCCTGCTCGCCGGCGACGCGGCGCACCTGATGCCGCCGTTCGCCGGGCAGGGCATGTGCTCCGGCATCCGCGACGTCACGAACCTGGCGTGGAAACTCGACCTCACGCTCCGCGGCCTGGCCTCGGAGTCCCTTTTGGACAGTTATGGCGACGAGCGCCGGGAGCAGGCCCGGGAGGCCATCCTGGCGTCGGTGCAGCTGGGCCGGGTCATCTGCGTGACGGACCCGGCGGCGGCCGCCGAGCGGGACGCGACCGTCCTGGCCAACCGCCGCGGCAAGCCGGCGGGCCGGCCGGAACCGGCGAAACCGCTGAGCGGCGGGCTGCTCCACGAGAGCCCGGGTGCGGGTGTGGTGGTGCCGCAGGGCCGGGTGCGGGTGGGCGCGGCGACCGGGCTGTTCGACGACGTCGCCGGCCGGGGTTTCGTGCTGCTGACCACCGAGGCGGGCGGCTCGGACTTCCTCGCCGAGCTGGGGACGCACGTCGTCCGGCTCGACGAGGGGGTGGACGTCGACGACGTCTACCGGCCGTTCCTGGCCTGGTTCGGGGCGACGTCGGTGCTGGTGCGGCCGGACTACCACGTCTTCGGCACGGCCGGCCCGGGCGGGCTCGACGCCCTGGTGGACGCCCTGCGGGACCGCCTGCGCGCTGCGGTCCCGGCCGCCTGACCGAGGCGGGCGTCAGAAGCTGCGCACGCCGGCCATCAGGCTGCGCAGCTCCACCGTCAGGTAGTTGCTGTGCGACAGCAGGGACATCAGCTGGCTCAGCGTCGTCCAGAGGAACCGGTCGTCGGGCTCGGGGGCGAAGCCGTCCTCGACCTCGATCACCAGGTAGCGGTTCTGCGCGTGGTAGAACCGGCCGCCTTCCTCGGAGTGCACGACGTCCAGCCGCACGCGGCCGGCCGGGGCGGCCAGCGCGTAGTCGAGGTAGGCCGGGCGGTACTCCGACGGCGCGTCGGCGTAGTTGCCGGGCTGGCAGTGGACGGTCGCGGTCAGCTCGGCGATGTTGAGCGTGCCGGCGTCGCTGCGGGCCTGCACCAGCGCGTGCAGCGTGCCGCCGATCCGCTTGACCAGCAACGCGAGCAGGCCCGACTGCCGGGGCGCCACCAGCGGCTGGGTCCACGACGTGACCTCGCGGTTGCTGGCCTGCACCGAGACCGCGACGACGTCGAAGTACTTGCCGTCGCGGTGGTCGATGACCTCGTGGCCGAGCTGCCAGCCGTCTTCGACGATCTCCTTCAGCGGCACCCGGCGCTGCACCAGCTCCTGGCGGGCGCGCACCTCGGTGAGCCAGCTGAGGACGTGCCCCGGCTCGTGCAGGGGCCGGCCGCGGCCGGACAGCGAACGGTGGACCGCTTCGGCGAACGAGCCGTCGCCGTCGGTCCGGTCGTCCGGCCGGGACAGCGCGGGCGGGACGCACGCGAGGACGGTCCGGGAGTCCATGTTCACCATGTGGTCCAGCCGCAGCAGGCGGCGGATCTGGTCGAGCGTCAGCCAGCAGAAGTCCTCGTCGAGCGGGACGTCGTCGTCGGTCTCGACGACGATGTTGCGGTTGCGCTTGTGCAGGAACCACGACCCCTGCTCGGACTGCAGGCCGTCGAACAGCACGCGGCCGCGGGAGCCGGGCCGGAAGTACTCCATGTACTTGGTGGCCGCGCCGCCGTGGACCTTCATGTAGTTGCTGCGGGTGGCCTGCACGGTCGGCGAGATCTGCAAGCCGTTGATGTTGCCCGGTTCCATCTTCGCCTGCATCAGGCAGTGCGGGACGCCGTCGAACCGCTTGACGAGGATGCCGAGCACGCCGATCTCCGGCTGCACGATGATCGGCTGGGCCCACTCGCTCACCCAGGGCCGGTCGGTCCGCACGCGCAGGCCCTCGACCGAGAAGAACCGGCCGCTGCTGTGCACCAGGTTGCCGGTGTCGGGCTCGAAGTCCCAGCCGGACAGGTCCGCGAACGGGATCCGGTCCACCCGGAAGCTGTTCGCGCGCGCCCGCGCGTTGAACCAGGAGTGGAAGTCCGCCATGGACATGACCGCGTCTTCGGAGCGTCCGTCCCGGGCCGTGTCCTCGTGAATCGTGCTGTGGACCACGTCACTCCCCTTCCTCGGCGTCCGGCGAGCGTAGGACGGCCGCGCCGCGGCGGGCATCCCCCGACCTGATAGGACGGTCGACGCGCTATCAGGACGAGGGATGCCCGGAGCCCGCGCGCGGTCCTAGCGTGAAGAACGGACAACGCCCGAACCGCGCGAAGGAGATCCGGTGGCCCCACTGCGCATCGGGATCATGGGCTGCGCGAGCATCGCCGTCCGGAAGCTGCTTCCCGCCATGGCAGCCCGGCCCGGCACGGAGGTCGCGGCGATCGCCAGCCGGGACGCCGGCAAGGCCGCGGACACCGCCCGGGGCTACGGCTGCCGCGCGGTCGAGGGCTATTCGGCGCTGCTGGACCTCGACGACGTCGAAGCCGTCTACCTCCCGCTGCCGAACGCCGCGCACGCCGAGTGGATCGAGCGGGCGCTGGCCGCCGGCAAGCACGTGCTCGCCGAGAAACCGTTGACCACCAGCGTGTCGCGGACCCGCGAGCTGATCGCCGCCGCCCGGTCGGCCGGGCTCGTGCTGATGGAGAACGTCATGTTCCTCCACCACGGCCAGCACGTGGCGGTCCGGAAGCTGCTGGCCGACGGCGTCATCGGGGAGCTGCGCGCGTTCCACGCCGCGTTCGCCGTGCCGGCCCGGCCGCCCGGCGACATCCGCCACCGCGCCGACCTCGGCGGCGGGGCCCTCCTGGACACCGGCGTCTACCCGGTACGCGCCGCGATGTCGTTCCTGGGCAGCGAAATCGAGGTCGTTTCGGCGGTGCTCACCCGGCGCCACGGCCACCCCGTCGACTCCGCCGGCCAGGCGCTGCTGTGCACCGGTGACGGCGTCGGCGCGTCCGCGACCTTCGGGATCGACCACGCCTACCGGTCCGGGTACGAGCTGTGGGGCAGCGAAGGGCGGCTCGTCCTCGACCACGCCTTCACCCCGCCCGCCGGGCACGTCCCGGTGCTGCGGCTGGAACGGAACACGGGCGTCGAGGAGATCCCGCTGCCGCCCGACGACCAGGTGGCCAACACCCTGGACGCGTTCGCGGCCGCCGTCCGTTCGGGACGGCTCCCCGACAACGACGACGTGCTGCGGCAGGCCGTGCTCGTCGACGACATCCGCACCAAGGCGAGGCTCCACGTCGATCACGCCACCGAGCCAGGAGGAATCCGATCGTGACGATGACCGTGCAGAAAGCGCCGTCCCAGCTGCTGGCGGCCCGGCTGCAGATCCCCCCGATCCCCTACAGCCACGCCGCCGGGTCGTGGGTGTACGCCTCCGACGGCACGCGGTACCTCGACGGCGCCAGCGGGATCGTCAACGTGAACATCGGCCACGCCCACCCGGTGGTGGTCGAGGCGCTGCGGGACCAGGTCGGGATCTGCACCTACGCCAGCCCCGGCACGTTCGCGCCGGACCTGATGGAGCAGCTGGCCGCGGCCACCGCGCGGGCGGTGCACCGGCCGGACGACCGGGTCATGTTCACCCCCACCGGCACGCACGCGACGGAGTCGGCGATCGCGCTGGCCCGGCTGGTGCAGCGCGCCCGCGGCGAAGAGGGCCGGCACAAGGTCCTGACGTCGTCGCTGGGCTACCACGGCAACAGCGCGTTCGTGCTGGCGCTCTCGGGCCACCTGTCGCGGCGGCCGCACGAGGACGACAGCTTCGGCCTCGCCCCCGCGTTCAACCCGCCCTACCCCGGCCAGCACCTCGACTGCCCGTTCCCCGCCTGCCGCGTCGAGTGCGTGCGGGCGGTGCGCGACGCGATCGTCGCGGCCGGGCCGGAGACCGTCGCCGCGGTGCTGATGGAACCGGTCAACGGCACCACCGGCGGCGGGTACGTGCCGCCGGCCGGGTACCTGAAGGCGCTGCGCGAGGTCTGCGACGAGTTCGGCGTCCTGGTCATCCACGACGAGGTCCTCACCGGGCTGGGCCGCACCGGCCTCCCGCTGGCCTCGCACCACACGCCGGGCTCGGCGGCGGACATCGTCACGCTGTCGAAGGGCCTCGGCGCCGGGTACGTCCCGCTGGCCGCCACGATGATCTCGCCGAACCTGGCCGAGGACATCATGACGAGCGGCAAGTGGCTGCCGCTGATGGGCACGATGTCGGCGACGCCGCTGCAGGGCCGCGCCGGCCTGGCGGTGCTGTCGGTGCTGGACGACCTCGGCGCCCTCGACCGCGACGAAGTCCGCGGCGCGGCCCTCGGCCGGCTGGTGGCCGACGCGGTGCGCGGCCAGTCGGTGGTGACGGACGTCCGCGGCCTGGGGTACTTCCACGGCATCGAGCTGGCCCCCGGGACCATCGGCGACGTCATGCGGATCACCCGGAGCAAGGGGCTGCTGCTGTACCCGTACGTCGGCTTCCGGCCCGACCGCACGGGCGAAGGCCTGCTGGTGGCCCCGCCGCTGAACGCGTCCGACGCCGACCTCGACTTCCTCGGCGAGACCCTGCGCGCGGCACTGACCCAGCTGAGCTGAGCACGGCAAAAGGCCCCGGGCCCGAACATCACGCAGCAGGACATCCTCGCCGCGCTCGGCCCCGATGCCGACGCGATGATGGCCGAGATC
>NZ_JBSFNC010000180.1:0-16304 GCF_053586895.1 Amycolatopsis sp. NPDC003731
TGTCACTACGGCCGGTGGTACCGCGTCAAGGCGGGAAAGCGTGCCTTGACCCGGCACCACCGGCCGTGTTTTGGCTTCGGATCGGGGTGGCGGGGGAGGTCTGGGCGGGGTGCAAGTCCCGCGTCCGCGTGCCGTTCGGGCCGGTGAGGCAGCTGCGGAAGGCGCTCCGACTCTGCCGGAGCCGCGGGCAGACGCGCGGGCGAAACGTGGCTAACCCACCTCGCCCGCCGGCGGGGGCTGGATGTTCACCGGGGTGCCCCAGTCCGAATACCGCGTGGTGATGCGTGCCTCGGAGCCCGGCAGGATTGGTGTCAGGTCCAGCACGATCTGCATCGGCCGGTGCGCCTCGTCGAGCCACAGCTCCACCGGGAACTTGCCGCCCACCCGGCCCGCCGCGTCCGGGGGGAGGCCCGCCGGCAGGTCCGTGCCCAGGCGGGCCAGGTCCAGGTCGATGCGGTAGTGCTCCGCCGGCGCCCCGTTCAGCTGGCCGCGCTCGGCCGCGACGATCGTGCCCGCCGTGCGGATCTCGCCCAGCGTGTGCGCCGGGTCGTTCTGCTCCGCCAGCTGCGTCAAGCTGCCGCCGAGGACCTGGGAAAACGGGTCCGTCCCGTCCGCCGCCACCACGATCCACGGCTTCCCACTGCCGACCTCGTCGCGCGAGCCCTCCGGCACCTTCGCGTACAGCTTTCCGGCCACCTGCCGCAGCTCCACCGGCTCGCCGAGGAAGTCCGTCGTCAGCGCCTGGGCCGTCCCGCCTGCGCCGAACCGCGCCTGGCCCTGGCCCTTCGACCGGACCGAGCCGACCGCGATGTCCGTGCCGAACTTCGCCGAGCCGCCGTTCGTCGTGGCCGCCGTCGCCGCGTCCGCCAGTGCCCGCGCGTCCTCGAACGCCGGGCGGGGCGATGGGTCGGAGCACGCTCCGGCGAGCAGGGCGAACAGCAGCACCACGGCGGCTTTGCGCATGGCGCCAACAAAAACACAGCGGCTCCCCCGATCTCGTTCGGGGGAGCCGCCGCTACTCAGCGTCGTCCGGTGTCAGCGACCGGCCTTCTTCATCAGCTCGCCGAGGTCGACGACCTGGTCGGCCGGCGGGGCCGCCACGTCGACCTGGGTGCCCCAGTCGGTGTACTTCATCGTGAACTTGGCGTCACCGGCCGGCGCGCCCATCGCCTGCATCATCGGGCCCTGGTCCATGGTGACCTGCACCGGCAGGTTGTTCTTGTCCAGCCACAGCTCGGCCGGGAGCTTGAGGTCCTTGCCCTTGAGCTTCTCGGTGAGCTGGTCGCGCGCCGCGGCCGGGACCTGGTCGGTGAACTGGTCGATCGCCTTCGCGACGTCGAGCTCGACCTTGTAGTGGTTGACCTTCTGGCCGTTCAGCTCGGTCTGGTCGGACGAGACGATCCGGCCCGTCTTGGAGATCTGCTCGAGCATCTTGCTCGGGTCGCTCTGCTCCGCCGACTTGGACAGCGCGCCGCCCAGCGCCTGCGAAAGCGGGTCGGTGCCGTCGGCCGAGATCTTGGCCCACGCCTTGTCCGTGCCCATCTGCTTCTGGTCTTCGGCGGGCAGCTTGATGTACATGACCTTGTCGACCATGCGCATCTCGGTGGTCTGGCCGGCCGCGGTGCTGGTCATCGAGAACTTCGTGTTCGCGCCGTCGAACGCCATCGCGCCGGAGGCGGTCAGGGTCTGGCCGGCGGCGGAGCCCTCCATGGTGAACTTCGCCGACTTGGACTTCTCGGTGCCCTGCTTCGCCTCCGACGCCAGCTTGATCGCGTCGGTGAAGGGCGAGGCGAGGCCGTCGGTCTGGCTCTGGCCGCCCGCGGCGGCGGGTTCGGCGGTGCCGGGAGCGGAGTTGCCGCTGCAGGCGGTCAGCGTGAGCACCAGCGCGGCACCCGCGGCGGCCAAGGTGGTCTTGCGCATTGAGTTCCCCTCAGGATCGGATCTTCCGCTCGGCATATCGCCCGAACGGGCGAATGGTTACCGATGTGACGGTGACGATCCGCGATCGGTTCCCGGTTGCCTCACGAATCGGTGGCGCGAGTCACATCATGACCGCCGCGCGACGCCAGCAGGCGCCGCAGCGAAGCGAGCCGCTCGGGGCTCGCCTTCCCCTCGGTGACGACGTCGTCGAGCGCGCAGTCCGGGTCTTCGGGCGCGCCCAGGTGCCCGCAGCCCGACGGGCACTCCTCGGCGGCTTCGGCGAACTCCTCGAAGGCGTCCACGATGTCGTCCGCGGTGACGTGGGCCAGCCCGAACGACCGGACACCGGGCGTGTCGATCACCCAGCCGCCGTCCGGCAGCGGCAGTGCGACCGCCGCCACGGACGTGTGGCGCCCCTTGCCGACCGCGCTCACCACGCCGGTGGCCAGTTCGGCGGCGGGGACCAGGCGGTTGACCAATGTCGACTTGCCGACACCGGAGTGGCCGACCAGGGCCGTCACGCGGTCCTTGAGCATGTCGGCGAGGCCTTCGGGCTCCTCGTCGAAGCGGGTCACGATCGCCGGGACGTCCAGGCCCTCGTAGCCGGCCAGGAGCTCGTCCGGGCTGGCCAGATCGGCCTTCGTCAGGCAGAGGACCGGCTCGACGCCACCGGCGTAGCAGGCGACGAGGCAGCGGTCGATGAAGCCGGTGCGTGGCGGCGGGTCGGCCAGTGCGGTGACGATCAGCAGGCGCTCGGCGTTCGCGACGACCAGCCGCTCGTACGGGTCGGTGTCGTCGGCCGTGCGCAGCAGCGAGCTGGTGCGCTCGTCGACCCGGACGATCCGCGCGAGGGTGTCCGGCTTGCCGGAGACGTCCCCGACGATGCCGACCCGGTCGCCGACGACCACCGGGGTCCGGCCCATCTCGCGGGCGCGCATCGCGGTGATCACCCGGCCGGGATCGGCGTCGACCGCGCAGGTCCAGCGGCCGCGGTCCTTGCCGATGACCATCGCCGTGACGGCGTCGGCGTGCTCGGGACGGCGCTTGCTGCGGGGCCGGCTGCCCTTGCCCGGACGCACGCGGACGTCGGACTCGTCCAGCTTGCTCCAGTCGTTGCGCGCCAAACCCTCGTCCTCTCGTGCGCCGGTGCCCACCCGAATGATCCCACGCCGCTCGCCAGGGCCCTGGCCTGCGTGTAACGATGACTCTTTCCGTAGAGGGAGGTTGGTCATGTGCGGGCGCTACGCCGCCACGAAGGACCCGGCCAAGCTGATCGAGGAGTTCGACGCGATCGACCTCACCGAGGGACGCGCGCGGGTGGACCACAACGTGGCGCCGACGAAGAACGTCGTGACGGTCGTGCAGCGGCACCCGCGTGACGAAGACGGCCAGGTGCTCGAGGACGAGCCCGCCGAGCGCTCGCTGCGGATGATGAAGTGGGGCCTGGTGCCGTTCTGGGCCAAGGACCCGTCGGTCGGCTCGCGGATGATCAACACGCGCGCCGAGACGGCCGCCGAAAAGCCCGCCTTCCGCCGCGCGCTGGTGTCGCGCCGCTGCCTGGTCCCGGCCGACGGCTGGTTCGAGTGGCGCCGCACGGGCAAGGAGAAGGAACCGTTCTACATGACGGAGCCGGACGGCTCGTCGCTGGCGTTCGGCGGGATCTGGGAGAGCTGGCGGCCGAAGGACGACGACAAGGCGTCGCCGCTGATCACGTTCTCGATCATCACGACGGATGCGGCCGGCCAGCTCACCGACATCCACCACCGGATGCCGCTGATCGTGCCGCGCTCGCACTGGGACGGCTGGCTGGACCCGGACCGCGAAGACGTCACCGACCTGCTGGTGCCGACGCCGGAGGAGATCGTGGCGTCGCTGGAGCTGCGGCCGATCTCGAGCAAGGTCAACAACGTCCGCAACAACGGCCCCGAGCTGCTGGAGCGGGTCGACCCGGCGCAGGAGAGCGCGCTGTTCGACGCGCCGAAGTCATGACGGCCATCCCGATCGAGACCGCCTACGGCCCGGCGCGCGTGTACCTGCACTGCGCCGAAGAGGGCGAGGCGGTGCTGATGCTCGGCCACGGCGCGGGCGGCGGCCTCGGGGCGAAGGACCTGGTGGCGGTGACGCGCGCGGCGCAGGCGGCGGACGTGCACGTGGCGCTGGTCGAGCAGCCGTACCGGGTGGCGGGCCGCCGCGCACCGGCCCCGGCGAACCAGCTGGACACGGCGTGGCTCACGGTGGCGGACGACCTGTCGGAGCGCTTCGACGGCCTGCCGTTCGTGTTCGGCGGCCGATCCTCGGGCGCGCGGGTGGCCTGCCGGACGGCGTCGGCGGGGCAGGCGGTGGCGGTGCTGTGCCTGGCGTTCCCGGAGCACCCCCCGGGCCGGCCGGAGAAGACCCGCCAGCCGGAGTTCGACGCGGTCGAGGTGCCGACGCTGGTGATCCAGGGGGAGCGCGACCCGTTCGGCCGGCCCAAGCCGGGACCCCACCAGGAGCTGGTCCTGGTGGACGGCGACCACAGCCTGGGGAAGGATTTGGAGACGATCTCCCGGGCGGCGACCGAGTGGCTGTCGCGGGTGCTGCGGCCGCTGGCCTGACTCAGGCCCCGATCGGCGCCACCACCGCGCCGGTCAGCCGGATCAGCTCGCCCGGGGCGAGCTCGACCTCCAGTCCTCGCCGGCCGGCCGAGCAGAACACCGTCTCGAAGTCCTCCGCCGAGGCGTCGATCACCACCGGCAGCCGGCTGCGGTGACCCAGCGGGGAGATTCCGCCCAGTACGTAGCCCGTCGCCCGCTGGGCGGCCGCCGGGTCGGCCATCTTCGCCTTCTTGCCGCCCGCCGCGGCCGCCAGGGCCTTCAGGTCCAGCTGGCCGGTGACCGGCACCACGCCCACCACCAACTTGCCGTCCACCTCCGCGACCAGCGTCTTGAACACGCGCGCCCGGTCCAGGCCGAGGGCCTCCACGGCCTCCAGCCCGTACGACTCCGCGCGCGGGTCGTGGTCGTAAGCGTGCAGCTTGTGCGCCACTTTCTGCTTCCCCAGCAATGCCGTCGCCGGGGTGCCCTTGCCAGCCATGGCGGAAGTCTAGGGAATGCCCGATCCCCCCGATCGGTTGTACGGGACGTGACAACAACGCTCGCCACCACACGCTCACGCAGCCGCCGCCGTCCCGAGGCACCGGCGAACCGCGGCGTGCCCGGTCCCCGCGTAAACTCGGGTCCGCCGTATGCGCGCACGCGCATCGACGCCGAGCGGGAAGGGAACGGTTTGCCGAGCACGCAGAACTCAGCGCCGGAAGAAGCGACCGAGGCCGAGCGCGCCGAGCGCTTCGAGCGGGACGCGATGCCGCTGCTCGACCAGCTGTACTCGGCCGCGATGCGGATGACCCGCAACCCCGCCGATGCCGAGGACCTGGTCCAGGAGACCTACCTGAAGGCGTACGCCGCCTTCGCGTCCTTCAAGGCCGGCACGAACCTCAAGGCCTGGATGTACCGCATCCTGACCAACACCTACATCAACGGCTACCGCAAGCGGCAGCGGCAGCCGGTGCAGGCGCCCACCGAGGAGATCACCGACTGGCAGATCGCCAAGGCGGAGAGCCACACCTCCAGCGGGCTCCGGTCGGCCGAGGTCGAGGCGATGGACAACCTGCCCGACACCGACGTCAAGGCCGCCCTGCAGAAGCTGCCCGAGGAGTTCCGGCTGGCCGTCTACCTGGCCGACGTCGAGGGCTTCGCGTACAAGGAGATCGCCGAGATCATGGACACGCCCATCGGCACCGTGATGTCCCGTCTGCACCGCGGCCGCGCCCAGCTGCGCGACCTGCTCGCCGACGTGGCGCGGGAGCGCGGCTTCATCCGGGGTGCCAAGGAGGAGGTGGCGGGGCGATGAGCGACATGTGCGAGGGCGCGTCGGACAAGGTCCGCTGCGAAGAGGCGCTCGCCGACATCTACCTGCTGCTCGACCGCGAGTGCAGCCCCGAGCGGGACGCCGCCCTGCGCGCCCACATCGAGGACTGCCCGCCGTGCCTCGAGGAGTACGGCATCGACGAGCACATCAAGCAGCTGCTGGCCCGCAAGTGCGGCGGCGAGCACGCCCCGGCCGAGCTGAAGAGCCGGCTGCGCGCGTCGATCCGCCAGACCGTCGCCTCCCGCGGCGGCGTCACCGTGGAACGCACCGAGATCACCCTCGAGCAGCGCTCCGAATAACGCACCCGAGCACTACGAAGGCCCCCGCACGAGCCGTGTGGGGGCCTTCGTCATGCCGAACGCTCAGGCGTTGGGCTTCTTGCCGTGGTTCGCGCCGTTCTTCTTCCGGTCGCGACGCTTGCGGGCGCGCTTCGACATGCTCACTCCTCGTCGTCAAAGCTGGTCAACCTCTCAAGTGTGTCATGACGTCCCGTTCTGGTTGGATGGGGTGGTCGGGCGAGCGCGAGGAGGGTGTCGATGGCCGAGATCAGGGCCGAAATGGTCGGCACGGTGCTCGAGGTCGTGGCCACGCCCGGCGCCGCGCTGAACGCCGGTGACACCGTGCTGATCCTGGAGTCGATGAAGATGGAGCTACCCGCGGTGAGCGAACGCGCGGGCACGCTGACCAGCCTCGCCGTGGCGAAGGGCGACCGCGTCCAGCAGGGTGACCTGCTCGGGGTGGTCGAGTAACGCCGTGTCCACGCTCGCCGAACTGCTCGCCGACAACACCGGCCTCCCCGGGGAAGCGGCGGACCACCTGCAGACCGTCGTCGCCGAGTGGCAGCTGCTGGCCGACCTGTCCTTCGCGGACTTCCTGCTCTGGGTCCCGGTGACCGAGGAGCTGCAGCCGGACGGCGGCGACTTCGTCTGCGTCGCGCACGCCCGCCCCACGACGGCGCCGACCGCGCACCCCGAGGACGTCGTCGGCACGCGGTTCACCGTCCAGGAGCACCCGCAGCTGGCGAAGGCCATGCGCGAGGTGCGGATCTGCCGCGAGGAGGACCCGCACTGGTACCGCGACCTGCCGATGCGGCGGGAAGCGATCCCGGTGCGGTTCCACGACGAGGTCATCGCCGTGATGAGCCGCGAGACGAACCTGGCCGCGCCGCGGGTGCCGTCGCCGTTGGAGATCGCGTACCTGGGCAGTGCCGGCGACCTGTGCCAGATGATCGTCGACGGCACGTTCCCGCCGAACGGCACGAACGCGACGGACACGCACACGTCCCCGCGGGTCGGCGACGGGTTGATCCGCCTGGATTCGAGCGGCACGGTCGTGTTCGCCAGCCCGAACGGGTTGTCCGCGTACCACCGGATGGGGCACGAGTCCGACCTGGTCGGGACGCGCTTGGCGCCGCTGACACGCTCGCTGATCCGCGACCCGTTCGACGCGACCGAGGTGTCCCACCGGATCATCGAGGCCCTCGACGGGAAGCCGTCGAGCCGCACGGAGGCCGATTCGCGGCGCGGGGCGGTGGTGCTGTTCCGCGCGCTGCCGCTGCGGCCGGCCGGGCAGGCAGCGGGCGCGCTGGTGCTGGTCCGGGACGTCACCGAGGTCAAACGGCGGGACCGGGCGTTGCTGTCGAAGGACGCGACGATCCGTGAGATCCACCACCGGGTGAAGAACAACCTCCAGACGGTGGCGGCGCTGCTGCGGCTGCAGTCCCGGCGGACGACGTCGGAGGAGGCGCGGCTCGCCCTGGCGGAGTCCGTGCGCCGGGTGACGTCGATCGCGCTGGTGCACGAGGCGCTGTCGATCTCGGTCGACGAGCGCGTCGACCTCGACAAGCTGCTCGACAACGTGCTGCCGATGGTCGGCGAGGTCGCGACGGCGGAGTCGCAGGTCGGGCTGTCGCGGAAGGGCTCGTTCGGGGTGGTGGTCGCGGAGATCGCGACACCACTGGTGATGGTGCTGGCCGAGCTGGTGCAGAACGCGATCGAGCACGCGTTCCCGGCGGGCCGGCCGGGCAAGGTCGAGCTGATCGTGGAGCGTTCGGCGCGGTGGCTGGACGTCGTCATCCGCGACAACGGGCGGGGCCTGCCGTCGGGCTTCTCGCTGGAGCGTTCGGACGGGCTCGGGCTGCAGATCGTCCGGACGCTGGTGGAGTCCGAGCTGCGGGGCTCGCTTTCGCTGCGGAAGGTGCGGACGGAGACGTCGTCGACCCGCGTGACGGGCACGGAAGCCGCGCTCCGCATCCCGCTGTCCCGCCGCCTCTGATTCGTGTCGACCCTCCAATCACGCGTGTCGACCCTTCAGTCACGTGAGCTGACTCCTCAATCACACGGGTGCTTCTGGGCCGCGTGATTGAGCAGTCATCACCTGTGATTGAAGGGTCGACACCGGTGATTGAAGGGTCGACACGATGAAGGCCCGGCACCAGGTGCGTGGTGCCGGGCCGTTCAGCGCTTGCGGGAGGACTTGAAGTCCCGGTGAGGTTTCAGCGCACCCGTTGCCGGGTGGTTTCGCCTCGGTTGTTAAGCTCAAGCCGGGTAGGTATCACCCCAGACGGCGTGGGCACGACGAATGCCCGCCGGGTGAAATTCCTGCTCGGCCTGGGTGGATCTCGAGAAACTCAGGCGTTGGTACGCGTGCCGATGTGCGTACGGCGGCGCTTGAGAGCGCGTCGCTCGTCCTCGCTCATACCGCCCCACACGCCCGCGTCCTGGCCGCTGGCCAGAGCCCAGGCCAGGCAGTCGGAAGCGGAGGGGCAGCGGTGGCACACGGCCTTCGCCTGAGCAACCTGCGACAGAGCAGGACCGCTGGTTCCCACCGGGAAGAACAGCTCGGGGTCCTCGTCTCGGCAGGCCGCGTCGTGGCGCCAGTCCATGTTCGTGAGCTCCTTCATATGGCGCGGGAGGGCCGCGCCACAGTCGTCAATGGCGGTCGTGTTCTTGGGTGCTTGTGAATGCTTTCACGAAGCACCGCTTTCGACAAGGGTTTCCGGGAGATCGGTGAGTCAGGTCACCCGGCCGAGCGACCCCTCTGACCTGCGGTTTCTCTCCGAAACAGCCGTCCGAAGGAAAGGCTGATGCGCTGAGTGGAGCTTCTCCGTCGACGAACGGCACCTGGCACTTTGCCGCAGGCGATCAGCGGTCCCGTCGTCACACGATTACCGTGAGTGCATTCGGGACGCTGAAGAATTCGACTCGAGTCCGCTGGCCGACGAGGTCGCCGTCCACCTGGAAGTTTACCGGTTCAGCTGCGTCGATGCGGATCATCGGCAGGTCATCGTGACGCACGAGACGCCGGCCCCGCTGGTTGCTCTTCGTAGCCAAAGCTTGGCGTACATGCTTGAACACCGTGGGCAACCCCAGACCGCTCAGCGCGAACAAACCCAATCCCGTCTCGAACGAGCAACCCGGGTTGAGGTGGACGGCACGCTCGCCCAGGTAGCTCCACGGATCGGTGTTCGACACGAAAGCGGTCAGCGCCTCGACCGGGTCTTCGCCCGGGACGCGGATCGTGAGGTCCGGCCGGCCCAGCGGCGGCCGGAAGTAGGAGCGGACGGCGGCCCGCAGGTACAGGCCGGCGGTGGTCTGCTTGCCGCGGCGCTTGGCGACCCGGCCGACGACGTCGGCGTCCCAGCCGAGGCCGGCGTTGAAGGTGAACCAGTGCCCGTCGGCCAGGCCGAGCCCGACCCGGCGCGAGCGGTCGTTCTCCAGCGCGTTGAGCAGCTGGTGGGTGGCCTCGAAGGAGTCGGCGGAGATGCCGAGGGCGCGTGCGAAGACGTTGGCCGAGCCGCCCGGGACCACGCCCAGGGCGGGCACTCGCCCGATTTCCGTGGGATCTCCGTCGGCGTCGGCCAGCAGGCCGTTGACGACCTCGTTGACCGTGCCGTCACCGCCGTGCGCCACGACCAGGTCGATGCCGTCCCGCGCGGCCGAGCGCGCGACGGCCATCGCGTGGCCGCGGTAGTCCGTCTCGACCACGTCGAGCTTGACCTGGCTGGCGAGCGCGTGCGCCAGCACGTCCCGGCCACCCGCGGTGGTCGAGGTGGCCTGGGGGTTCACGACGAGGATTGCGCGCATTACCGCAGAGTAAGTGACTTCCGGCGGCCCGAGAACCTTCCGGCGCCGCATGGTGACGGGCGCAACCCCGGGGAACAGCACCTACGAGACCCTGTGCCGGGCGGTCCTCCTTCACACGCGAGTGTCCGCTCGTCGTGACAAGTGCACCCGGGCCGACCGCCCGCTCATCGACGACATCTTGATTTTCGACGCCGGGGCGGTCCCGCGAAAACGGCCGACCGGGTGGCATACGATCGAAAGGGCTCACGCACGGTGACTCGCCCTGGTGGAGTCCACTGTGCTTTCGCGAAACCCTGGGAAGGCCGCCGCAGTGAAGCTCTCGCCCGCTCCCCGTGAGGTCCGGCTGGCCGGCGTGGTCACCGCGGTGCCGTCGCTCGCCCTGCTGGTGTTCGGGGTGGTCGTGCTGGTGAACGGCCTGGGTGCGCCCGCGCAGCCCGGCAACAACGTCTTCGTCGAGTCGGGCACGTTCATCGTGGTGGCGCTGGCGTTCCTGGCCGCGTCGGCCGGGCTGGTGCTGGGCCAGACCTGGGCGCGCTCGCCGGGTGTGGTGATCGCGCTGATCGTGATCGGGCTCGGCTGGTACCTGCTGGGCCCGTCCGGCGAGCCGCTGTGGGGCGTGCCGATCGCGCTGCTCGGCATCGCGGCCCTGGTCCTGCTGTTCCGGCGGCCGTCGCGGGCGTGGGCGCTCGGCCTCCGCGAGGGCGAGACCGAGACCGAAGCCGCCGAGCGCGGCGGGCTGGCGGGCCGCCGCGCCGAGCGTGAAGGCCACGAAGAGGACTGAGCTACGCCTCGCCCGGATGCCGCGAATGACTCATTCGCGGCGTCGGAGGTCCCGAATGAGTCATTCGCGACGTTGGTTCAGGCTTGCGCGGCCAGGGCCTTCAGCGGCTCGTCGGTGAGGCGGTTGACCGTCCACTCGTCCATCGGGACCGCGCCCAGGGCCTTGTAGAACTCCGTCGCCGGGTTCCAGTCCAGGACCGACCACTCGAGCCGCGCGTAGCCGTTCGCGACGCACTCGGCCGCCAAGGCCGCCAGGAGGGCCTTGCCCAGGCCCGAACCACGCTGGGACTCCCGGACGTACAGGTCCTCCAGGTAGATCCCGTGCACCCCGCGCCAGGTCGAGTAGTTCAAGAACCAGACCGCGAAGCCGACGACCTCGCCGTCCACCTCGGCCACGTGCCCGAACAGCTTCGGCTCGTCACCGAACAGAGCGGAGTGCAGCTGGGCCGGGGTCAGGTGGCACTCGTCCGGCGCGCGCTCGTAGTCCGCCAGTTCGTGGGCCAGGCCGACCGCCGCTTCGACGTCCGAAGGGCGGATCCGGCGGATGCGGTCGTCGGGCACGTCAGTCCTCCGCGGGCAGCAGGTTGAGGTGTTCGATCTGGGGTTCGCCGCGCTCGTCGCCGAGCACCGCGATGCCGGCCGCGTCGAGTCCGAAGTGGACGCCGGCGGTGGCGGGCAGGGCGAGCCAGCGGGCCACCAGCACGCGGCTGAAGTGCCCGTGTCCCACCAGGATGACGTCCCCGGCCTCGATCTCACGCCGGGCGCGCTCCAGCACGCGATCCGCGCGGGCCGAGACGTCCGAAGCGCTTTCGCCGCCCGGGCTCGGGTGGGTCCACACCGTCCAGCCGGGCACGGTTTCCCGGATCTGCGGGGTGGTGATGCCTTCGTAGTCGCCGTAGTCCCACTCGGCGAGGTCTTCGGTGACTTCGTCGACGCGCAGCCCGGCCAGCGCGGCCGTGCGCAGCGCCCGGGCCCGCGGGCTCGACAGCACCAGCGACGGGCCACCCACCAGGCTGCGGAGGGTGCCGCCCGCGGCGCGGGCCTGGCCTTCGCCCGCCGGCGTCAGCGGGATGTCCGTGCGGCCGGTGTGCCGCCCGTTCAGCGACCATTCGGTCTGCCCGTGCCGGAGGAGGAAGAGACGGTTGGTCACGCGGCCGAATATATCCGGCGGTTTGCGCGGCGGCTGGCCGTCTGCTTAGCTACTGAACGGTAGCTTAGTTCGAGGAGACCTTCATGCCCGAGACGCCGACGTTCGCGATGTGGCACCGGCTGGCCGGCAAGCCGGGCGGAAAACAGCTGTTCAGCGCCGCGATGTGTCTGCGGGTGCCGTACTTCCGCACGGTGCTGCCGTCGGTGCGCGAGCTGCGGCCCGGCCACTGCGAGGTGACCGCGCCGAAGTGGTGGGGTGTCTACAACCACATCCGCACGTTCCACGCGATCGCCGCCTGCAACCTCGCCGAGATCGCGATGGGCATGCTCGCCGAGGCGACCGTCCCCACCACGCACCGCTGGCTGCCGAAGGGCATGAACGTCCAGTACGTCGCGAAGGCCGAGACGGGCCTGCGCGCGGTGGCGGCCCTGCCCGAGCTGCCGGAGTTCGGCGACGACGGCTTCGACCTCGACGTCCCGGTGACCATTTCGGATGCGAAGGGCCGGCCCGTGGTCACCGGGACGATCACCATCTGGGTGACGCCGAAGAAGCGTTAGAGCTGCTTGTACTGCACGTACGTCGTCTGGTGGAACACGGACGGCGACGGCAGCCCCAGCTTCCGGTCGACGAGCTTGCCGAGCGGGCCGCAGCCCTGCGTCGCCGGCAGTGCCAATGCCGGGTCGACGACGCCGAAGTGGAACGTCGGCGGGTTCTTGGACAGCACGGTCGGCGGCAGCGCCGGGTCGTCGTGGACGACGGTGTGCAGCGGCGCGGCCGCGGTGCCGATGCTGCATTCCTTGCGCAGCAACGGGTGCCGCAGCACGGCGTAGACGTCGAGCTCGCCGCGGCGCTCGTCGTTGCCCTGGAAGTCCGAATAGCCGCCGTAGCGCAGCTGGAGCGTCGTGCCGGCCAGGCCGGGCACCCGCACCGGTTCGTGCCGCAGCGTGCCGAACAGCTGCGCGTACTGGCCGTTCACCCGGCCTTCGCTGAACGTCAGCCGCAGTTCGCCGAGCGGGATCTCCTGGGCGCCGATCGTCAGCTTCCCTTGTGAGACAAAGGCTTCGCAGCGCCACGTGCCCGGGTCGGCGTTCGCGGGCGGCGCCGGGCAGTCGGTGAAGTCGAACGTCGGGAGTTCGTCCGCGGCCGCGGTGCCCGGCAGCAAGGCCAGTGCGACCGCGGCCGCCCCCAGTGCGAGAAGTTTCATGGCGGTGAGCCTGCTCGGATCACGCGGCCGGGACATCCGGGATGGTCCCCAGGGAAGCCCCGGAATCCGGTCAGGGGCCGAGCCTGGCCAGCGCGTCGACGAAGCCGTCGTCGGTGGCCGCGAAGAACTCGGCGTCCGCGGCCTCGACGTCCTTCAGCGCCTTCGCCACCAGTTCGAGGCCGGCCGGCGTGACCTGCAGGCGCTTCGCGCGCGCGTCGGCCGGGTCGTCGGCGCGCGCCAGCAGGCCGCGGTCGGCGAGCTTGCGCACGACCTGGCTGGTCATCATCGTGTCGGTGCCGGCCTGGTCGGCGAGCTGCCGCTGGGTCGGTGGCTCGCCCGAGCGGGTGAGCCACCACGTCGTCGTCAGCAGCACGAACTGGACGTGCGTGAGGTCGTGCGGGGCCAGTGCGGCCCGCATCGCCCGCTGCCAGGCCAGTGTCACGCGCCACAGCAGGAAGCCGGGGCTGCGCTCCGGGCCGGGCAGGCGGGACTCGGGGGCCGTCATACCCGTGAGCTTGCCTCGGCAAGACGGGCCAGCGCGCGTACGGCGTCCGGGGTGTCATCGGTCACCTGCTCGCCGAAGCCGTCCGGGCCGTCGATGGTGACGCGGTAGGTGATCCGCGTGCCGCCGTCGACGTCGGTCAGCACGTGCTCGAACCGCAGGAACGCGTCCGGCAGCCGGGTCTCGTCGGTGAAGCTGCGGCCCTCGGTGACCTCGGTGAGGGTGAACGGGATCGGCGGCATGCCGTCCATCGTCATCGTGCCGCTGGTCCCGACCGTGAACGGGCCGTCGAGGACCACCGACCGGACGCCGGCGTCCCATTCCGGCCAGCGTCCGGTGTCGGCCCAAAGCGGCCAGATCGCGGCGGCGGGGGCGGCGGACGTCTCGCTGTGCTGGTACTCGTAAAGTGCCATGCGAGCAGACTATATGCGCGCTTACTAAAACGGCAAGCGGCCTGGTGGCCGGGGGCTGGTCAGTGCGCCGAGCGCAGCTTGTCGTAGAAGGCGAGGCAGTCGGCGTACTGCGGGAGCAGGCCCTGGTCGACGGCTTCGGCGAGGGTGGGCGCGTCGCGGTCCTTGGCCGACAGGACCGGCTCGATGTCCGCGGGCCAGGGCAGGTTCAGGGCCGGGTCGAGCGGGGTGATGCCGTGCTCGCCGGTGGGGTGGTACGGCTCCGAGCAGAAGTACGACATCACGGTGTCGTCTTCGAGGGCGGCGAAGCCGTGGCCCAGGCCTTCCGCGAGGTACATGGCGCGGAACTCGCGCGAGTCGAGCACGACCGTGTCCCACTGGCCGAAGGTCGGGGACCCGACGCGGAGGTCGATGACGACGTCGAGCAGCGAGCCGCGCGGGCAGTAGATGTACTTGGCCTGGCCGGGCGGGGTGTCGGCGAAGTGGATGCCGCGGATCGTGCCGCGCCGGGACACGCTGTGGTTCGCCTGGCCGAGCCGCAACGGGTGGCCGACCGCCGCTTGGAAGGCGTCCTCCTGGAAGGGGGCGACGAACAGGCCCCGGTCGTCGGGGAACGCCCGGGGGGAGAACTCGTAGGCGTCCGGGACGCGCAGCCGGCGGAATTGCATGGCGTCACCTTATCGGGCGCCTTACAAAACCGGACGGACGTCTTGGGAATTGCCGGGAAAAGGGCGCCGGTGTGACATCAACCGCACCGAGGGGTCACCCGCGGCACGGGACCTGTCACAATGGCCGGACCGCCGCGTCCGCGGCCATCGCCAGACCCACGGCACCGATGGCCGACGTGACGCCTCGCCGACAGGCCGGCGCTACCGCGCTGGGCTGCCGTGCCGGGAATCCCCCACGGTTTCCCCCTGTGGACCGTGGTCCCAGCCCGCATGCCCAGGAGAAATTCCAGTGACCTCAGTCCGAACCGCGAGTTCCGTCATTCCCACCGGGGGAATACCGGAAACGACGACAGGAAACCCCATGAGCGACCCCACCGGCGCCGTCGCGCCGGTCACCGACGAAGAGATCTTCACCGGGCACGAGGGCGGCAAGCTCTCGGTGGCGGCCACCCGCCCGATTTCCAGCCCGCGTGACCTTTCGATCGCGTACACCCCGGGGGTGGCGAAGGTGAGCCGCGCGATCGCCGAGGACGCCGCCAAGGCCAAGCGCTACACGTGGGCGGACCGGCTGGTCGTCGTGGTCAGCGACGGGACGGCGGTGCTCGGCCTCGGTGACATCGGCGCGAGCGCGTCGCTGCCGGTCATGGAGGGCAAGTCGGTGCTCTTCAAGACCTTCGGCGGGCTCGACTCGATCCCGCTGGTGCTGGACACCACCGACGTCGACGAGATCGTCGAGACGCTGGTGCGGCTGCGGCCGTCGTTCGGAGCGGTCAACCTGGAGGACGTCTCCGCACCGCGGTGCTTCGAGCTGGAGGACAAGCTCAAGGAAGCGCTCGACTGCCCGGTCATGCACGACGACCAGCACGGCACGGCGATCGTGACGCTGGCCGCCCTGCGCGGCGCCAACCTGGTCCTCGACCGGGCGATCGCCGACCAGCGCGTGGTCGTCTCCGGCGCCGGCGCGGCGGGCGTGGCCTGCGCGAAGATCCTGCAGGAAGCGGGCATCGGCGACGTCACCGTGCTCGACTCCCGCGGCATCATCCACTCCGGCCGCGAGGGCCTGAACCCGGTCAAGGAGCGCCTGGCCGCGACGACGAACAAGGCCGGCCTGAAGGGCGGGCTGGCGGAGGCGCTGGAGGGCGCGGACGTGTTCCTCGGCCTGTCGGGCGCGACGATCGACGAGTCGCTGCTGGGCCGCATGGCGGGCGGCGGCATCGTGTTCGCGCTGTCCAACCCGGACCCGGAAGTGCACCCGGCCGTGGCCGCGCGGTACGCGTCGATCGTGGCGACCGGGCGGAGCGACTTCCCGAACCAGATCAACAACGTGCTGGCCTTCCCGGGTGTCTTCCGCGGTGCGCTCGACTCGGGCGCGCGGGCGATCACGGAGAACATGAAGCTGGCCGCCGCCGAGGCGATCGTGTCGGTGGCGATGGACGACCTCGGTCCGGACCGGATCGTCCCCAGTCCGCTCGACCCGCGCGTGGCCCCGGAGGTCGCGGCCGCGGTCGCGAAGGCCGCGGAAGCCGACGGCGTCACGGCCTGAGTGCCCTGCCGCGGCCGGTCGTGAGTGGTAAAGCGGGTTAGCACCCGCCTTGCCCCAGAACACCGCGGCGGCCGGCTCCCGGACCCACGAGGTTTGGCCCGCGGGGGCGGGGGGCGGCGTGCAGGCGGCGGGGCCG
>NZ_JBSFNC010000181.1:0-16209 GCF_053586895.1 Amycolatopsis sp. NPDC003731
GGGGCCGAGCCCCCCGGACCCCCCACGGTGCCTTCCGGTGCCTTGGGAGACCTGCCGGATTGGGTTCGGCTCACCTTGGCAGGTCTGCCGCGGCCAGTTCCGGTCGATGTGGATCGGGTTTTTATTGTCATCCTGCGCGATCAATCCGGGCGCTTTTCGGGCCTGCTGATGCGGATTCGGTACTCGTTTCGGGGGACGTAACCTTCTGTCCCTTGTGGGCGATGAGGACAGCGGGGCCAGGTTGATATGACCTGGTAGCGGAGGGTCTTACGGGGGGAGTTCGACTGTGTCCTGGCTTGGTGCCGTGCCGCTGGTCTTGCTGTGCGGCGCGCTTCTCGTGCTGCCCGGCATTCCTTTCACTTACCTGCTCGGGCTGCGGCGGCTGGCCATGGTTGCCCTGGCCCCGATCGTCGTGGTGGCCGTTGTTTCGGTGACCGCCGTGGTGGCTTCGAAACTCGGGCTTCGGTGGTCGCCGCTGTTGCTGCTGTTCGTTTTCGCGGGAACTGCCGGCGTTTTCGGTGTTGTGGTGCTGGCGCTGCGCAAACGGCTGCCACCGCCTGCTCGCGGTGACCGGCTCGCCGCGGTGGGGACGGCCGTGGCCGGGCTCGGCGCCGCCCTCGTGCTCGGTGTCCTCACCGTGCGCGCGGCCATCGGCAGCCCGGAAGAACTGGCGAAGACCGACGATTCGTCCTTCCACTACAACGCCGTCGCCACCATCCTCAACAGCGGTGACGCGTCCACGCTGATGATCGACACCCTCGGCGTGCCCGATCGCGTCCGGGGCTTCTACCCCGCGGGCTGGCACGACCTGGGATCCCTCTTCGTCATGCTCACCGGCATCTCGGTGCCGGCCGCCGCGAACATCCTCTCCGTGACCATCGCGCTCGTCGTCTGGCCACTGGGCTGCGTGCTGCTCATGCGGCAGCTCGCGGGCCCCTCACGGGCGGCACTGGGACTCGCCGGCCTGCTCAGCGTCGCGTTCGGGGCGTTCCCGTGGGAACTGCTCGGCTGGGGCATCCTGTGGCCCAACCTGCTCGGGCTCTCCCTGGTGCCGGCGGGGGTGGCCGTCGTGGTCTCGATGGCCGGGCTCGCCGAGGACGACGTGATCGGCCGCGGCCGGGCCTGGCTGCTGGCGCCCGTGCTGCTGACGGCGGTGGCCATCGCGCACCCGAACGCGGTGATCAGCCTGGCCGCGATCACCACCCCCGTGGTCGTCGTCGGCCTGGCGCGAGCCGCGGCGCGGCGGTACCGGGCCGGGCGGCGAGCACCGGCGGCCTTGTTCGCCGCGCCGATCGTGCTCGCCGCACCGCTGTACTGGCTGGTCGTCGTCCGGTGGGGCGTGTTCGCGGGACCCATGAGCGCGGATTCGGCACCCTTCGAGTCGCCTTCCCAGGCGCTCGGCGAAGTGCTGACCGGGGCGACCAACCACAACGGCGCCGGCTGGGTCCTCGCCCTGCTGGTGATCCTGGGTGCCGTGTCGTGCTTCCGGCAGCGGTCCCGCCGCTGGCTGGTGGCCGGGCACGTCGTCTCCGGCGGGCTGTACGTGCTCGCCGCGGGCGTGCCGGGCTCGACCCGCCGCATCTTCACCGGCTTCTGGTACACCGACTCCCACCGGCTCGCCGCCATGCTGCCGATCACCGGCGTCCCCCTCGCGGTGATCGGCGTCCTCGCGGTGGTGACGGCGCTGCGCGGCAGGCTCGCGCCGGACGGCGTGGCCCGCCGGCTCGGACCCGCCGCCGCCCCGATCCTGGCCGCCTGCGCCCTGCTGCTGGTGACCGGCGGCCTGCACTTCTCCGACCACCGCAACCGCGTCCTCGCCGCGTACCCCAAGGCCACCCCGCTCGTGAGCCCGGACGAATACGCCCTGTTCACGCGGATCGGCCGGCAGACCGAACCGGGCACCATCGTGGCCCAGAGGCCGTACAACGGCAGCCCGGCGGTGCTGGCCCTGACCGGCCGCCAGGTGCTGTTCCCCCAGCTCAACCTGGGCCGGCTGACCCCGGACCAGGTGTACCTGGCCCAGCACCTCAACCAGGCGGCGAGCGACCCGAAGGTGTGCGAAATCGTCGACCGCCTCCAGGTCCGGTACCTGCTGGCCAACGTCACGGTCAAGGGCAGCATGTGGGAAGGCACCGGCTACCCGGCCCCGTCGGCCGGGTTCCGCGAGCTCGACCGAGGCGGCGCGTTCCGGCTCTACCGGGTCAGCCCGTGCGACAAGGAGACCGACGCCCGCTGACGGTGTTCCGCTTCAGATCCACAGCACGGCCAGGGATCCCCCGCTGACGAGCGAGAACCCGCCGACGACCAGACCACGGCGATTGATCTTCTCGGCGCCACCGGGAGTCGCCGGCCGTCCGGCGCGTGACCAGCGTGCAGCGTGAACCGTCGCCGTCGAGGCGGGGAATCTGCCCGCCGGGCTCCGCGTGCGCGGCCGCGACCGCGGACCTACGACGGGAGACCGGCCAGCCACTCCGCCAGCGTCGACGCCAGCGCCTCCGGCTGGTCCTCGGGCGTGTGGTGCCCCGCCTTCTCCGGGCGCCGCACCACCTCCAGCGATGCGAACGTCGACGCGCACCACTCCACCATCGATGGCGTCAGCATCGTGCCGTGGCCCGGCTCGAACGTCACCAGCAGCTTGGGCACCGCAGGTGACGACGCCAGCCAGCGGCCGAACGCCTCGATCCGGGCCACCACCGCGGCCGGCTCGCCGCCCAGGGGCATCGAGCGGGTCCACTGCAGGACCGGGCGGCGGTCCTGGAACGCGTACTCCGGGGGCAGGAAGTCCTCGACGAGCGACTCGCCCACGCCCGGCGTCTTGAGCGCCCGGAACAACTCGGCGCCCGCGGGCGGGAACTCCTCCCACGTCATCGGCTTCAGGACCGCTTCGGTGAACGCCAGCGCCCGGACGCGCGACGGGTGCCGGGACGCCCAGTCCGCCGCCAGCGCGCCACCCCAGTCGTGGCCGATCAGGACCACGTCGTCCAGTGACAGGGCGTCGAACCACGCGTCCAGGTAACGGGCGTGGTCGTCGAAGGTGTACTCGATGTCCGGCCGCGGGGACGACCCCATGCCGATCAGGTCCGGCGCCAGCAGACGGCCCGGCAGGGACGGCATGACGTTGCGCCACAGGTGCGACGACGTCGGGTTGCCGTGGAGAAGCACCACCGGCGCACCGGTGCCCGACGAACGGTGGACCAGCTCCGTCACTTGAACGCCCCCGCGAAGCGCGACGCCCAGTCGGCGAACGGACGCGGCGGGCGGCCCAGCACCCGCTCGACGTCCGGGCTCACCGCTTGTTCTTCGGACGTCGGCGAACCCAGGATGTCCAAAGTGGAGTCCGCGACCTCCGGCGGCAGGAAGCCCAGCATGAGGGAACGCGCCTCCTCGCGCGTCCGCTCGACGAACCGCACCGGCTCGCCCACCGCTTCGGCCAGCGCCGCCGCCTGTTCGCGCGGGGTGATCGGGGCCGGCCCCGTCAGCACGTACGCCTTGCCCGCGTGGCCGTCCTCTCGCAACGCCGCCGCCGCTACCGCAGCGATGTCCGACGGGTCGACCACCGGCAGGGCCACGTCCGCGAACGGGGCCGCCACCTCCCGCGATGAACGGATGCTCTCCGCCCACTGCAACGCGTTCGACGCGAACGCTCCCGGCCGGAGCAATGTCCACTCCAGACCCGAGCGGCGCACGGAATCCTCCAGCACCGCCGGGTGGCGGCCGGTCGCCACGCCCTGGGACGACAACGCCACCACCCGCCGGACGCCCGCCGCCTTCGCGCGGGCCAGGACGTCGTCCAACGGCACGAACGCACCCGGCACCAGCACGAACACCGCCGACACCCCGGCGAACGACACCGAAGCCAGCTCTCCCCGCTGTACCACCACTCCCGGCGGCGCGGAGGTGATCCGGCGGGACACCGCCGTCACCTCTTCACCCGCCTCCGCCAGCATCCGCACCAGCGGCGCTCCGACATTTCCCGTCGCTCCCACAACCATGATCATGGGATCGACGATACATTCGGAGTGATAGTAGGTACCTAGAGGAAAGTATTGGCCGGAGGCGTCGAAGTGACCGAAACCACACCCGAACAGGCCTGCCCGATCGCCCCGGTCGTCGACATCGTCTTCAGCCGCTGGACGACGCCGATCCTGTGGGCGCTCAACGAGTACGGGCGCCAGCGGTTCGTCGAACTCGAACGCCGCATCGCCACGATCACCCCGAAGGTGCTCACCCAGCGGCTGCGGCAGCTGGAGCGCGACGGCCTCGTCGTCCGCACCTACCACGCCGAGGTCCCGCCACGCGTCGAGTACGAGATCAGCGAGCTCGGCCGCAGCCTCGGCCCGCTGTTCGCGTCGCTCTCCGAGTGGTCGGGCAACCTCGGCAAGGTCGAAGCGGCCCGGCAGTCCTACGACGAACGCAACGCCGCCAGGTAGGCCTGCTACGGCGAAACGTCCAGGTAGTCGAGGTTGGCCGGGCCGTCGGCGGTCGTCGCGGTCAGGCGGACCGTGTGCGCACCCGCCGGAAGCGGCAACGACCTGGCCACCGTGCTCCACGTCGTCCACGCGCCCGTCGCCGGGAACGACACGCCCGCGGCCACCACCGTGCCGTCGACCGAGACGTCCACCGGGCGCGCCGCCGCCGTGCCGTTCGCGTAGCCGAACGTCAGCGTCGATGCCGGGCCCGTGACCTGCCATTCGACGTAGCTGCCGACCGCGTTGGCGCCGTTGGCGAAGCCGGTCCCGGAGAAGCCCGCGTGGTTCGAATCCACCGTGCCGCCGGTCGAAAGCGTGGCGGATTCGGCTTCGTAGCGCGTCGAGGAACCGCCGGCGCGCGACACCCGGTACAGCACCGTCGCGTGCGAAGGTATCGAAGCGCTGATCGTCCCCGAAGTGCTCCGCACCGCCTTGCTCCACAGGTCCTTCAGCGTGTACGAGGATGCGCTGCCGATCCCGGTCGCGGACGCCGTCGTGCTGATCGTCGCCGTCGCGCCCGTTTCGTTGGACAGCGCCACCGCGCGGTCGCCGTTCGAGAGGACCTTGCTGTAGACGACGAGGCCGGCGTTCGCGCTCAGCACGGTCGCCTGCTTGCCCAGCGGGTCCTGGTCGAGCGCGATCACGTCGGTGTTCTTCAGGATCGAGAAGTTGTCGTCCGACACCTTGCGCAGGTCGCTGCCGATCAGCAGCGGGGCCGCCATCATCGCCCACAGGCTGAAGTGCGTGCGGTACTCCGTCGCGGTCATCCCGCCGTTGCCGACCTCGAGCATGTCGGGGTCGTTCCAGTGGCCGGGGCCGGCGTACTGGGCGAGGCCGCGGTTGGTCTGCGCCTTGCCGATCATGCTCGACCACTTGTCGGAGATGTCACCGGTGGTGCGCCACAGGTTCCCGACCGGCGCGGCCCAGGTCCACGGCTTGTTCTGGCCCCACTCGCAGATCGAGTACGCGATCGGGCGGCCGGACTTCGCGAGCGCGTCCCGCATCGCCTTGTAGCGCTGCTGCGCGTCGACACCCTGGTTATTGCAGTTGTCGTACTTCAGGTAGTCGACACCCCAGGAGGCGAACAGGTTCGCGTCCTGCTGCTCGTGGCCCAGCGCGCCCGGGAAGCCCGCGGTGTTGCAGGTCTTCGTGCCGGCACTGGTGTAGATGCCGAACTTCAGGCCCTTCGCGTGCACGTAGTCGGCGAGCGCCTTGATGCCGCTGGGGAACCGCGCCGGATCGGGCACCAGGTTCCCGGCCGAGTTGCGCGACGGCAGCGCCCAGCAGTCGTCGATGTTGACGTAGGTGTAGCCGGCGTCCTTCAGGCCTTTGCTGACGAAGATGTCCGCGATGCCCTTGATCATCGATTCGTTGAACTCGGCGCGGCACTGCGTCGAATTCCAGTTGTTGAAGCCCATCGGCGGCGTGCGCAGCAGGCCGTTTTCCAGGGCCGACGCCGTGGGCGAACCCAGGACGAGACCGCTGGCCGCGATCGCGAACGCGGCGGCCGCGCTCGCGATGCGCCGGAGTGAAGACATGCGTGCTCCCGGAGGTGAGGTGGAGGACCTCCGGTTAGTAAAATTTCCTTCCAATCAGGGAGTCAAGGTCTGGTGCACGAAACATCAGATATGACGCCGGATCATCCCGGTCAGCGGCAAGCGGCGGGCAGCTCCTCCACCAGCCAGGTGTGGATCTGCCGGGCCGCGTCCGCCACGTCCTCCCCCGGTTCGAGGGTGAAGACCGGGACCCGCGGCTCGGCGACGGCGGTCCCGAACAGCCGCAGGTAGGCACCGACAGCCGTCAGTTCGGCATCCGTCGCCGTCTCGGGCAGTTCGTCGAATTCGACGTCCGCCGGGTCGGCGAGCACGACGCCGGTCGCGCCGGCGGCGTCGGCCACGACGGCGGCGAGCAGCGCACCCGAACCGGACCCGAGCACGACGAACGGTTCGCCGTCCGCCTGGGCGCGAATGGCCTCGGCGGCCGTCGTGACCAGCGTGTCCAGGTCGACGGGGGCGGGCGTCTCGCCGTCGAAACCCGGTGCGGGCAGCAGCCACGTCTCCCGGACGCCGTCGAAGCGCGCGGTGACGTCCTCGCCCCAGCGGGTCGAGCCGGTGAGCGTGCCGAACGCGAACAGCAGCGGCCGGGACGCGCCCGTCGTCGCCCGCCGGAGCCGGGGCGTCCACGGCGACGCGGGCAGGAACTGCGCGGCCGCGCCGAGGAACGTCCGGAACTCGGCCGTGCGGCCGGTTTCCCGGGCCGTCCGGAGCAACGTCCCCAACGCACCACCCGGCTCGGCCGTCGGCAGCGGGACGTTGGCCAGCAGGTGCCCGGCCAGCTCCCCGACCGTCGGGTAGTCCCAGACCAGCGCGGCGGGCAGTTCGAGTCCGGTCGCCGCACTGATCCGGTTGCGCAGCTCGACGACGCCGAGCGAGGTGAACCCCAGTTCGGCGAACGCGGACTCCGGCTCGACCGCGTCGACGGACGGGTGCCCGAGCGTCGCCGCGACCTCCGCCCGGACCCAGTCGAGGAGCCACGCCGGGCGGTCGGCGGCCGGGAGGTCGGCGAGCCGTCCGGTGATCGGCTCGGCTTCCGGCGCGTCGCTCGCTTCGGGGACCACCGTCTCCGGCAGCACCAGGTCCAGCCAGTAGCGCCGCCGCTGGAAGGCGTAGGTGGGCAGGTCGACCCGGGCGGCTCCCGGGAAGAACGGCGCCCAGTCGACGTCGACCCCGTGGACGTGAGCAGTGCTCAACGCCGAGAGCAGTGCTCTCTCTTCAGAGCGGTCGCGCCGCACCGCCGGGACAGCGACGCAGCCCTCGCCGAGGATGTCCTTGACCATCGGGCTGAGCACGCCGTCGGGACCCAGCTCCAGGAACGTCGTCACGCCTTCGGCGTCGAGGGCGCGAACGGTGTCGGCGAACCGGACAGCCTCACGCACGTGCCGCACCCAGTAGTCGGCGGTGAACGGCGAAGCGAGAGCACCGCTCACATTCGAGAGCACCGGTATTTCCGCCGGGTGGTACGTCAAGGACTCCGCGACCGCGCGGAACTCCGCCAGCATCGGGTCCATCAGCGGGGAGTGGAACGCGTGGCTCACCGCAAGCCGCTTGGTCTTCGGGAACCGGGCGGCGACCGCCAGCACCGCGGCTTCCTCGCCCGAGATGACCACCGACTCGGGACCGTTCACCGCCGCGATGGAGACGCCCTCGACAAGGGTGATCTCGGACTCGGGGGCGGCGATCGAGACCATCGCCCCACCGGCGGGCAGCGCCTGCATCAGCGTCGCCCGGGCGGCGACCAGCGTGCAGGCGTCGGACAGCGACAGCACGCCGGCCACGTGCGCCGCGGCGATCTCGCCGATCGAGTGCCCGGCCACGAAATCCGGGCGGACGCCGAACGACTCGACCAGCCGGTAGAGAGCGACCTCGATCGCGAACAGCGCGGGCTGGGTGAACTCCGTGCGGTTCAGCAGCTCGGCATCGTCGAAGGGCAGGTTCGGGAAGTTCGCGCAGACCTCGTCGAAAGCCGACGCGTACACCGGGAACCGCTCGTACAGCGAACGACCCATTCCGGCCCGCTGCGCACCCTGGCCGGTGAACAGCACCGCCAGCCGGCCGGGCCGTTCGCGGCCCACGACCACGTTCGGCGCCGACCGGCCCTCGGCCAGCGCGGCCAGCCCGCTCGAAAGCTCGTCGGCACTGCTGCCGTGGACCACGGCCCGGTGCGAAAACCGGCCGCGCGACAACAACGACAGCCCGACGTCGGCCGGATGCCCGGCGACGTCCGACAACCGAGCGGCCTGCGCTCGCAGGGCAGCGTCCCCACGACCGGACAAAACCCACGGCAGGACATCGGTATCCCCGCGCTCGAGCACCACCGGCGGCAAGGCAGGCGCCTGTTCGAGGATCGCGTGCGCGTTCGTCCCGCTGACGCCGAACGACGACACCCCCGCCCGCCGCGGCCGGTCGGAAACCCAGGTGCGCGCCTCGGTCAGCAGCTCCACCGCACCGGCCGTCCAGTCCACATGGGACGAAGGGGCATCGACGTGCAACGTCGGCGGCAGCACGCCGTGCCGCATCGCCATGATCATCTTGATCACGCCCGCCACCCCGGCGGCCGCCTGCGTGTGCCCGATGTTCGACTTCAGCGAACCGAGCCACAGCGGCGTCGAACGGTCCTGGCCGTACGTCGCCAGGATCGCCTGCGCCTCGATCGGGTCACCCAGCGTCGTGCCGGTGCCGTGGCCCTCGACGACGTCCACTTCGGACGGTTGCAGCCCGGCTCCGGCCAGCGCGGCGCGGATCACCCGTTGCTGCGACGGGCCGTTGGGCGCGGTCAGGCCGTTCGACGCGCCGTCGGAGTTCACCGCCGTGCCGCGGACCACCGCGAGCACCGGGTGCCCGAGCCGCCGCGCGTCGGAAAGCCGTTCCACCGCCAGGATCCCGGCGCCCTCGCCCCAGCCGGTGCCGTCGGCCGCGTCGGCGAACGACTTGCACCGGCCGTCGGCGGCCAGGCCGCGCTGCCGGCTGAAGTCGATGAACACTCCCGGCGTCGAGAGCACCGTCACGCCGCCCGCCAGCGCGAGGTCGCACTCGCCCTGCCGCAGTGCTTGGCCCGCCAGGTGCAGCGCCACCAGCGACGACGAACACGCCGTGTCCACGGTGATCGCCGGGCCTTCCAGGCCGAAGGCGTACGCGATGCGGCCGGACACCACGCTCGCCGAGCTGCCGGTGCCGAGGAACCCCTCGACGCCCTCGGGCACGGCGAGCGGCCGGGACGCATAGTCGGAGTACATCACGCCGGTGAACACCCCGGTCCGGCTGCCGCGCAACGACTCCGGGTCGATGCCCGCGCGCTCCAGGGCCTCCCAGGACGTCTCCAGCAGCAGCCGTTGCTGCGGGTCCATGGCGAGCGCCTCGCGGGGCGAGATGCCGAAGAAACCCGCGTCGAAGTCGGCGGCGTCGTAGAGGAACGCGCCTTCCTTGGCGTAGCTGGTGCCGGGGTGGTCCGGGTCGGGGTCATAGAGCGCGTCGGCGTCCCAGCCGCGGTCGTCCGGGAGGTCGCCGACCGCATCACGGCCCGCGGCGACGAGGTCCCACAGGTCCTCCGGGCTCCGGATCCCGCCGGGGTAGCGGCAGCCGATGCCGACGACGACGATCGGGTCGCCGTCCACCCGGCGCTCCCGCACCACCACCGGCGCGGCCTCGCCGGACACCCGCTCGACGACGTACCGGGCGAGCGCCTGCGGGGTCGGGTGGTCGAACACGAGCGTCGCCGGCAGCCTCAGCCCGGTTTCGGCGGCGAGGCGGTTGCGCAGTTCCAGGGCGGTCAGCGAGTCGAAGCCGAGTTCCTTGAACGCGCGCGCCGGTTCGACGGCGCCGCCCGAGGCGTACCCGAGCACGCCCGCGACGAGCCCGCGGACGAGGTCGAGGACCTGCCGGGCGCGGTCGTCCGCGCCGAGCCCGGCCAGCCGCTCGGCGAACGACGACTTCGCGACCGCCGCCGTGGCCTGCCGCCGGGCCGGGGGCAGCAGGCCGTGGAGCAGCGCGGGTGTCACCGGCCGGCGGCGCAGCGCCGCGAGGTCGAGCCGGACCGGCGCGAGCACGGCCCGGTCCGCGGCGACGGCCCGGTCGAACAACGCCAGGCCGAGGTCGGTGTCCAGGGGGGTCATGCCCGCGCCGGCCATCCGGTGGCGGTCGCCGTCGGCGAGGTGACCGGTCATCGAGCTGGCTTCGGCCCAGAGTCCCCAGGCCAGCGACACGGCGGGCAGGCCGTGGGCGCGGCGGTGCTGGGCGAGCGCGTCGAGGAAGGCGTTCGCGGCGGCGTAGTTGGCCTGGCCCGCGCCGCCCATGGTGGCGGCGAATGAGGAGAACAGGACGAACGCGGAGAGGCCCGAGGTGAGCTCGTGGAGGTTGAGCGCCGCCTCGGCCTTGGGCCGCAGGACCGCTTCGAGGCGCTCGGGGGTGAGGGATTCGACGACGCCGTCGTCCAGTACCCCGGCCGCGTGCACGACCGCCGACACGGGGTGTCCGGCCAGGACCGCAGCCAGGTGCGCGCGATCGGCGACGTCGCAGGCGACGGCCGTGGCCGCAGCCCCGAGCGCGGTGAGTTCGCCGGCGAGCTGCGTGGGTTCGCGGCGGGACAGCAGCAGGAGCCGCCGGACGCCGTGGTGGGTGACCAGGTGCCGGGCGACGAGGCCGCCGAGCAGGCCGGACGCGCCGGTGATCAGCACCGCGCCGTCGCCCCAGTCCGGCGACCCGTCCGAAGTGGACACTCGGGCCAGCCGGGGCACGTGCCACGTTCCCGCGCGCAGGGCCAGCTGGGGTTCGCCGGCCGGCAGCTCGGCCGGGACGTCGTCGGCGTCGACGAGCACGAACCGGCCGGGGTTCTCGGCCTGGGCCGAGCGCACCAGGCCGGTCACGGCCGCGGCGGCGAGGCCGGTGACATCTTCGCCGTCGACCGAGACCGCGCCCGTGGTGTGCAGGACCAGGAGTCCTTCGGCGTCGAGCCACTCCTGGAGCCGTTCGAGGACCGCCGCGGTCACCTCCCGCACCGGGCCGTCCGGGACCCGGAACACGGTGAACTCGCCGGTCGGCTCGGTGGCCGGGAGCTCGGGCCAGGTGACCTCGAAGAGCGCGTCCGGGGTGGCGCCGGTGCGGGCCGGGGTCCGCAGGGCCAGCGAACGGACCATGCCGACCGGGGCACCGCTTTCGTCGGCCAGGGTGAGCGCGACGGCGTCGCCGGCGACCGAAGTCAGCGCCACGCGCAGGACGGTCGCGCCGGTCGCGGTCAGGGAAACGCCGCTCCACGCGAACGGCAACCGCGGCCCGTCCGCCGCGGCCAGGGCGCCGAACCCGGCCGCGTGCAGGGCCGCGTCGAGCAGCGCCGGGTGCAGCCCGAACCGGCTCGCCTCGGCGCGCTGGGCCTCCGGCAGCTCGACCTCGGCGAAGACGTCGGAGCCACGGGTCCACACCGCGCGCAGGCCGCGGAAGGCCGGGCCGTAGCCGACGCCGGTGGCGGCCATGGCCGGGTAGAAGCCGGCGAGGTCGGCCGGAGAGGCTTCGGCGGGCGGCCAGGCGTCGAGTGGCTCGACGGCGGGAGCGGCGTCGGTCAGGAGGCCGGTCGCGTGCCGGGTCCACGGGGTGAACTCGTCCGGGCGGGAGTGGATCGCGAGGTCGCCGTCCTCCCCCACCGTGACCTGGACGTGCACGCCGCCCTGCGCGGGCAGGACCAGCGGCGTTTCCAGGGTCAGCTCGTCGAGGGTGCGGCGGCCGGCCTGGTCGCCGGCGCGGAGCGCGAGCTCGACGAACGCCGTGCCGGGGAACAGGACTTCCCCGCCCACACGGTGGTCGGCCAGCCACGGCAGGCTCGACAGCGAGAGCTTGCCGGTGAGGACCATGCCGCCCGAGCCGGCGAGGGACACGACCGCGCCGAGCAGCGGGTGCCCGGCCGGGGCCAGGCCGAGACCGCTCGCGTCGCCGCCGGGGACCAGCCGCGGCCAGTAGCGTTCGCGCTGGAAGGCGTAGGTCGGCAGTTCGGTGCGGCAGGCGCCGGGGAACGCGTCGTCCCAGCGGACGTCGACGCCGTGCACCCAGGCCTCGGCCAGCGAGGTGTGGAACCGGGCGAGGCCGCCTTCGTCGCGACGCAGCGAGCCGAGCGCGGTCACCTCGTCGCCGCCGATCGCCATGGTCAGCACCGGATGCGGGGAGGCCTCGACGAAGGTGCGGAAGCCCTGGTCCGTCAGCGCGGCCACGGCGGTGTCGAGCCGGACCGGACGGCGGAGGTTGGTGTACCAGTATCCGGCGTCCAGCTCGGAGCCGTCGAGCCACGCCCCGGTGACCGTGGAGAAAAACCCCGTCGCGGCTGATCGCGGCCGGACCGGGGCCAAGACGTCGAGGAGTCGTTCGCGGATCCGTTCCACCTGCGGCGAATGGGATGCGTAGTCGACGGGAACCCGCTTCGCGCGGACGTCGGTGCAGGACAACATCAGCTCGTCGAGCGCGTCCGGCGTCCCGGAGACGACCACCGCGGACGGGCCGTTGATCGCGGCGATCGACAACCGCTCGCCCCAGGGCGCGATCCGGGCGGCCACGGCGTCGGCGGATTCGGCGATCGACACCATGCCGCCCTCGCCGGCCAGCGCGAGAATCGCCTGGCTGCGCAGAGCAACCACGCGAGCACCATCCTCGAGGGACAGTGCCCCCGAGACGACGGCGGCGGCGATCTCGCCCTGCGAGTGCCCGACGACCGCGGCGGGCTCGACCCCGTACGAGCGCCAGAGTTCGGCGAGCGAAACCATCACCGCGAACAAGGCTGGCTGCACGACGTCGACGCGCTCCAGCAACGCGGCGTCACGGACGGCCTCGGTCAGGCTCCAGTCCACGAAGGACTTGAGGGCGTCCGCGCATTCGGCCATCCGCGCGGCGAACACCGGAGCCTCGGCGAGGAGGTCGACGGCCATCCCGGCCCACTGGGAGCCTTGGCCGGGGAACACCATCGCCACCTTGCCCGCCGCGGCCGTCCCCTTGACGACGGCGGGAGCCGGGACGTCTTCGGCCAGCGCCGCGAGCCCGGCGGACAAGCCGTCGCGGTCGCCGACGACCACCGCGCGGTGGTCGAACGCGGACCGCGTCGTCGCCAGGGACAGCCCGGCGTCGCCGATCGGCGCCTTGAGGTCGGCCAGCGCGGCGGCCTGCGCGCGCAGGGCTTCCGGCGACCGGGCCGACAGCACCCAGGGCACGATCCGGCCGGGCTCGTCGGGTCCGGCGGCCGGGAGGTCCTCGGCCTGTTCCAGGATGGTGTGCACGTTGGTGCCGCTCATGCCGAACGCGGAAACCGCGGCCCGGCGCGGCCGGTCCGACGGCCAGGCACGCCGCTCGGTGAGCAGCTCGACCGACCCCGCCGACCAGTTCACCCGCGACGACGGTTCGCCGACGTGCAGGGTCGGCGGCAGAACACCGTGGCGCATCGCCATGACCATCTTGATCACCCCGGCCACGCCCGCCGCCGCCTGGGTGTGGCCGATGTTCGACTTCACCGAGCCCAGCCACAACGGCGTCTCCCGGTCCTGGCCGTAGGTCGCCAGCAACGCCTGGGCTTCGATCGGGTCGCCCAGCGTCGTGCCGGTGCCGTGGGCTTCGACGACGTCGACGTCCGAAGTGGACAGTCCGGCGTCGGCC
The DNA here is from genome assembly GCF_053586895.1 of Amycolatopsis sp. NPDC003731. Classification (NCBI taxonomy): domain Bacteria; kingdom Bacillati; phylum Actinomycetota; class Actinomycetes; order Pseudonocardiales; family Pseudonocardiaceae; genus Amycolatopsis; species Amycolatopsis sp. NPDC003731. The sequence goes on from NZ_JBSFNC010000181.1 coordinate 13,646, forward strand.
AGTGCCGCCCGGATCACCCGTTGCTGCGAAGGACCGTTGGGCGCGGTCAAGCCGTTCGACGCGCCATCGGAATTCACCGCCGAACCGCGCACTACGGCCAGGACCGGGTGACCGTGGCGGCGCGCGTCCGACAGCCGTTCCACGACGACCATGCCGCTGCCCTCGCCCCACGAAGTGCCGTCGGCGGATTCGGCGAACGCCTTGCAGCGGCCGTCCGTGGCCAAGCCGCGCAGCCGGCTGAACGCGATGAACGACCCCGGCGTCGGCAGCACGGTCACGCCACCGGCGAGCGCGAGGTCGCACTCCCCCTGCCGCAGCGCCTGCACGGCCAGGTGCAGCGCGACCAGCGACGACGAGCACGCCGTGTCGACGGTGAGCGTCGGCCCCTCCAGCCCCAACGCGTAGGCGACGCGTCCGGAAAGGACACTCGCGGCGCTGCTCGTCGCGAGGTGGCCTTCGAGGGCCTCGGCCGAGCCGAGCATGAGGGTGCCGTAGTCCTGGCCGTTGGAGCCGACGAAGACCCCCGTCCGGCTGCCTTTCAGCGACGGCGGCCGGATGCCCGCGTGTTCCAGGGCCTCCCAGGACGTCTCCAGCAGCAGCCGCTGCTGAGGGTCCATGGCCAGTGCTTCGCGCGGGGAGATGCCGAAGAAGCCGGCGTCGAAGTCCGCGACGCCGTCGAGGAAGCCGCCTTCGCGCACGTACGACGTCCCGGGCGCCTCCGGGTCCGGGTCGTACAGCGACCCGAGGTCCCAGCCGCGGTCCTCAGGGAAGCCGGAGATCGCGTCGTGCCCGCCTTCGACCAGGTCCCACAGCTGCGCCGGAGTGCGGACGCCGCCCGGGAACCGGCAGCCGAGGCCGACGATCGCGACCGGCTCGGTGGCCCGCGCCTCCTCGAGCCGGCGGCGGGTGTCCTGCAGATCGGCCGTGACCCGCTTGAGGAAGTAGCGGAGCTTCTCCTCGTTGTCCATCGTCTTCTCACTCCGTAGGTCGCGGGCGCCGGGTCAGGAGATGCCGAACTCTTTGCCGAGGAGGTCGAACATCTCCTCGTCGCTGGCGGATTCGAGGCTCGGGGCCGCCGACTCGCCCGTCCAGCCCGCGGTGAGCAGCCGCAGCCGTTCCGCGACGCGCGCCCGATCGGCCTCGCCGAGGGCGGCGCCGACGCGGCTCAGCTCGTCGAGCAGGCCGTCGACGCCGCGCTCGTCTTCCCGCAGCTCGGCGGTCAAGTGCCGGGCCAGCGCGGACGGCGACGGGTGGTCGAAGACGAGCGTCGCGGGCAGGTTCAGCCCGGTGAGGCGGTCCAGGCGGTTGCGCAGTTCGACGGCGGTCAGCGACGTGAAGCCGGTTTCGCTGAACGCCCGGTCCGGGGCGACGTCGGCGGCCCGGCCGTGGCCGAGCACCGCGGCGACGTGCTCGCGGACGATCTCGAGGACCAGGTCACCGGCGTCGGCCGTCGACATCCCGGCCAGGCGGTCGCCGAGGTTTCCGGGCGGCGCGGCCAGGACCGGAGCCGCCGGGGCCAGCTCGGCGAAGAACGGCCGGGTCGCGGGATAGGTGTCCCAGTCGATGTCGGCGACGACCTGCGACCACGCGATCCGGCCGAGGACCGCCGCGGCGCCGGCCGCGGGCAGCGGGGTGACCCCGGCGCGCCGCATCCGGTCCGCGTTTTCGGCGGCCATGCCCTCGCCCGCCCAGGGGCCCCAGGCGATCGAGACCCCCGCGCGGCCGGTCGCCCGGCGGCGTTGGGCGAGTGCGTCCAGTTCGGCGTTGGCGGCGGCGTAGTTCGCCTGTCCCGCGGCGCCGACCGTGCCGGCGAGCGAGGAGAACAGGACGAAGGCGTCGAGGTCGCCGGTCAGCTCGTCGAGGATCCGGGCGCCGGTCACCTTGGCCCGCAGGACCTCGGCGAACCGGTCGCCGGTCAGGGTGTCGACGACGCCGTCGTCGAGGACGCCCGCCGCGTGCACCACCGCCGTCACCGGGTGTCCGGCCAGCAGGGCCGCGACCGCGTCCCGGTCGGCGACGTCGCAGGCGACCACCGTCACGCGGTCGTCCGGGGACTCGCCCCCGCGGCGGCCGGCCACGACGACGTGCTCGGCGCCGTGGTCCAGGAGCCACCGGGTGACGTGCCCGCCGAGGGCTCCGGTGCCGCCGGTGACCAGGACCGTGCCCGTCGGTGTCCACTGTGGATTCGTGCCGGTGTCGCGGACGAGGCGGCGGGCGAGGACTTTTCCGGCCCTTACGGCGACTTCGTCTTCACCGCCGGTGGCGAGGACCGCGCACAGCCGCTCGCCGTCCTCGGCGGTCAGGGTTTCCGGCAGGTCGACCAGGCCGCCCCAGCGGTTGGGGTGTTCCACCGCGACCGTCCGGCCGAAGCCCCAGAACTGGGCCTGCGCCGGGTCCGCGACGGGCTCGCTGTCCGCCGTCGCGACCGCGCCGCGGGTGGCGCACCACAGCGGCGCGGCGACGCCGGCGTCGCCGAGCCCTTGCACGAGGGCGAGGGTCTGCGGGAGCCCGGCCGCCACGGCCGACGCCGGCGCGCCGGTCGCGAAGGCCAGCAGGGACAGTGC
>NZ_JBSFNC010000182.1:0-16029 GCF_053586895.1 Amycolatopsis sp. NPDC003731
GGGACCTCGGAGGTCCCGAATGAGTCATTCGCGGCAGCGGCACCGGGCGGGAGCCGCCTTCACGCGTTCGCCGGACCGGTGCTCCCCCGCGTGATCAGCCTCGGCCGGGACGTCTGCACATCGCCGGTCCGCTCCCCCGCCAGCACGTCCCGCAGCACCGAAGCCGCCAGCGAGCCGAGCTCGGCCAGCGGCCGGCGGATCGCCGTCAGCGCCGGCCGGACCAGCCGGCACAACGGTGTGTCGTCCCACGACACCACCGAGAGGTCCCTCGGCACCACGAGGCCGAGTTCCCGCGCGGCGGCGAGCGCGGCCACCGCGAGGTCGTCGGTGTCGCACAGCAGCGCGGTGGGCCGGGGGCGCTCGGCCAGCACGCGGCGGACCGCGTCGGCCGACGGTTCCGGGTGGACGGTCTCCGGGTGCGGCAGGCCCGTCGCCGCCGTGGTGAAGGCCCTCCGGCGCGCCGCCGGGTCGGCGAACGCCGCCGCGCCCGCGATGCGGACCACGTGCCGGTGCCCCAGGGCCGCGAGGTAGGCCAGCGCCTCCGCGGCCCCGGTGACGTCGTCGACGAGCACCGACGGCACGCCCGGCACCCCGCCCGGCCCGCCGAGCACCACCGCCGGCAGGCCGATCCGGACCAGTTCGGCCGCGCAGCCCGGCTCGGTGAGCAGCACGCCGTCGACCCTCCGCTCGGCGCGCCAGCGGCGGTAGATGGCCAGCGCGGCTTCGCGGCCCGGAGCCACCTGCAGCAGCAGCTCGCCCTCGAAGCCGTCGAGCAGCGCCGGGACGAACTCCTCCAGGGACCGGTCGAGCACCAGGCCGAGCGCCCCGGACCGGCCGCCGGACAGCGCCCGCGCGGTGCTGCTCGGCGCCCACCCGAGCTCCCGGGCGATCTCGGTGATCCGCCGCCGGGTGGCCTCCGAGACGCCGGGCCGGCCGTTGAGGGCGTAGGAGACCGCGCCCTTGGAGACGCCGGCCTCCCTCGCGATGTCGCTGATCGTCGGACGCTTCATCGCACCCTCTCTCCACACCGGGACCCCGGGCACCACCTGCGCGGGAGCCCGCGGTCCGTGTTCGCGCGGACACCCGCCGTCGCGCACCTTGACACCCGCCGCACCGGGAAACAAGACTCGCCCCGGGAGCGCTCCCAGCCAACGGGGGCAAGGAGCGTGCCGTGGATGGGGAGTGCGCGCGCATGAGGCAGATCCGAAGATCGGCGGCCTTCGCCGCCGCCGTCGTCCTGCTCTTCCTGATCGGGGGATGCGGACCGGCCACACCGGAGCGGATCACGCTCACCGTCGCGACCTTCGGCCAGTTCGGCTACGACGACCTGATCCCCGGCTACGAATTCACCCACCCCGGGCTCACCATCCGCCAGGTCCGGACCGAGCAGGGCGGACCGTACCACGAAGACCTGCTGAACAAGCTGCAGAAGAACCAGGAGCTCGCCGACGTCCAGGCCGTCGAGGAGGGCCACCTCGCCGACGTGCTCGCCCACGCCGACAAGTTTGCCGACCTCGCCGAGATCGGGCCGCCCGACGTCAAACCCGGCCGGTGGCTGGAGTGGAAGTACGAGGCGGGCCGCAGCAAGGACGGCAAGCTCGTCGGCTACGGCACGGACATCGGCCCGCTGGCCATGTGCTACCGCAAGGACCTGCTCGAAGCCGCCGGCCTGCCGACCGACCCGGGCTCGGTGAAGACGATGTTCGCCACCTGGGACAGCTACTTCAAGGCCGGCGAGAAGTACGTCAAGCGCTCGAAGGGCAAGCCGTGGTTCGACTCCGCGGCGCAGGTCTTCAACGCGAAGGTCAACCAGCTCCCGATCGGCTACCTCGACCGCGAGGACCACTCGACGCTGGAGACGAACACCGCGCTCCGGAACGCCTGGAACCAGGTGACCACCGCGGTGAAGCAGGGGCAGTCGGCCGGGCTCACCGCCTTCGCCGACGACGGCAACAACGGCCTGCGCACCGGCGCCTTCGCGACGAAGGTCTGTCCTTCGTGGATGCTCGGCGTCATCGAGCAGCAGGCCGGGGTCGGCAACGCGGGCAAGTGGGCGCTCACCGACGCCTTCCCCGACGGCGGCGGCAACTGGGGCGGGTCCTTCCTCACCGTGCCGGCCTCGAGCCCGCACCAGAAGGAGGCCGCCGCGCTCGCCGCCTGGCTGACCGCGCCGGAGCAGCAGCTGCACGCGTTCCGGGTCAGCGGGAACTTCCCCAGCCAGGTCGACGCCTTCACCTCGCCGGACCTGCTCAGCGAGATGAACGGCTACTTCGGCGCGACGCTGAGCGGCCAGATCTTCGTCGCCCAGGCCCGCAAGGTCGGCAAACCGCAGTACAAGGGGCCGGGTGACGGCAAGATCCAGGAGACGGTGATCGCGCCGGCGCTCAAGGCGGTCGAGCAGGGCGCCGACCCCGCCGCCGTGTGGCAGCAGGTGCTCGTCGGGGTGCACCGGGTCGTCCCCTGACCGGAAACCCGCTCGCCGGAGGCCGCCGGGCCGGGCAGGGTGGAGACCGTGCTCATCCCCCTGCCCGAGCCCTGGCGGCACCACACGATCCGGCACCCCGGCCCGGACGACCACCTCCCCGTGCTGGCCGTCCTCGACCGCTGGTGGGGCGGCCTCGGCGGCGAGGCGGGCTCCCGCCAGCGGGCGCTGCTCCTGCCGAAGCTGATGTTCCAGCACTTCACCGGCAGCAGCGTCCTGGTGACGGCGGACGAGCGGATCGTCGCGTTCCTGATCGGGTTCCTCTCGCCGTCGCGACCGGCCGAGAGCTACATCCACTTCGTCGGAGTCGAGCCGGCCGAACGCGGCCGCGGGTTGGGCGCGGCGCTCTACGAGCGCTTCTTCGCCTACAGCGCCGCGCACGGGCGCTCGGTGGTCCGGGCGATCACTTCGCCGGAGAACAAGGGTTCGCACGCGTTCCACACCCGGATGGGGTTCGTCACCGAACCAGGGCCGAAGGAGTTCGAGGGGGTACCGGTCCAGCCCGACTACGACGGGCCGGGCCTGGACCGGCTGAGCTTCCGCAAGGACCTCGGCTGAGCGGCCGAAGGGCGCGCCGCGGGATCCGGCCCGGGGTCGCAGGAGGCCGCTGCGGACGCCGGGCCGGATCACGCTGTCCCGCCCGGCCGGTCAGGCGGCGCGGGCGGGACTGCGGCGAGCGGCCCGGCGGGACGGGCCACTGCCACCGTGGTGGAGGCCGGACCGGGCGGCGGCTGCGCGGCACCGCCCGGTCCGGGGTCTTTTACTGCACCGGCGGGTAGGCGTTCTGGACCAGTTCCTCGAACTGGGCTTCGAACCACTTGCCCGACAGCGGGGCGTTCGGCAGGGCACCGGTCAGGTTGCCGCCGTTGGCCTGCTGGGTGCCGTGGAAGGTCGGGTCGCACATCGGGTCCGCGCCCTTGCCTTCGTCGTTCGGGATCTGCTGGCTCGCGCCGTCGGACTCACCCGGCGGCTTGATCCAGACGTAGGCGTCGAAGTGCGCCTGCGGGGCCACCGTCGGCCGGACACCCAGGCCCGCACCGCTCTGGTTGCACCAGTTGCCGCGGTGCAGCCGCCGGTCGATCCGGCCCGAGTTCACGTACGCGTCCACAGTGGATCCCGAAGCGCCGCTCGGCCGGGCCGAGCCGCCCCAGCCGTTGCGGGAGGTGTCGACCAGCATGCCGATACCGCTCGGCAGGCCGGCCGCCACGAAGGCGTTGTACATCGCGGTGGCGAAGGGGACCTCCGCGAAGTACGGGTTCCACTGGTAGAACGTCGCCGACTTCAGCGCCTGGCCGCCCACGTTCAGGTTCGGGTCGGGCAGGTTCGGCTCGGTCAGCGGCGTGTAGTTCGCCGTGGAGCTGATGAAGCCGTCGATGCTGTTCACGCCGGCCGTGGTGCCCTGCAGCGTCTGCTTGACCAGGTTGACGAACGGCTGGAAGTTGCTGTCCCAGCCCAGCCACGCCGAGTGCGCGATGTCCAGGTAGTTGTAGACGTTGGAGATCGCGTGCAGCTTGTTCAGCGCGTACTGGATGCCCTGCGCGTACGCCCCGCTGGACTGCGCTTCCGCGCAGGTCGCCATCGAGGTGTTCGTGATCAGGTTCGGCAGCGAGTCCGGCTCCACGATCGCCACGATCCGCAGCGGCGCGTACTTCGCGTCGGACAGGATCGACGCGATCGGGTCGATGTACTCGCTCTTGTAGCGGGCCAGGCCGTTCTGCGAGACCTTCAGCTCACCGTTGGACGCCAGCGCCGCGCAGTCGCGGTTGGGCAGGTCGTAGACGACGATCTGGATGGTCACCGGCGTGCTGCCGGTCTGCTGGGCCAGCGCCGCGTCGAGGTGCCCGCGCAGGCCGCGCGCGCTCGACGTGCCCTCGATCGCCGCGATCCGGTCCAGCCAGACCGCGGTCGAGGTGTTGGCCACCTTGGCCATCTGGGCGCCGAGCGTGCCGCCCTTGGCCGCGGCCGCCGCGCTCACCTGGCTCGACCAGTCCGGGTTCACGTACCCCTTCGAGCCGGAGTACGGGTTCTCCACGTGGGTCCCGGGCTGCGGCGTCGTGGTCACCGTCGTCGGGGTGGTGGGAGTGGTCGGGGTCGTCGGCGTGGTCGGGGTCGTCGGCGTGGTGGGCGTGGTGGTCGGCGTCGTGGTCTGCGGCGTGCCGTCACAGTGCGCGCCGTTGAGCGAGAACGACGTCGGGATGGCGTTGGTGCCCGAGTACGAGCCGTTGAAGCCGAAGCTGGCCGTGGCGTTCGAGCCCAGGTTCCCGCCCCACGACGGGTTCTTCGCGCTCACGTGCTTGCCGCTCTGGCTGAACGTGGCGCTCCAGCCCTGCTGCACCTGCTGGTTGCCGGCGAAGTCCCATTCGACGTTCCAGGACGAAACGGCGTCGCCCAGGTTGGTGACGGCGACGTTCGCGGTGAAGCCGGTGTCCCACTGGTTGACCGTGTAGGTGACCTTGCAGCCGGTGGCGGCGCCCGCCGGACTGCCCCCGGCCACCAGCAATCCGGCGGTCATCGCCGCCGCGGTCACCGAGGACGCCACGGCGAACCGTGACTTCCTCTTCGCGGACCAGAATTCACTCCTCATCGAGTGCGCTCCTTAATCGTTCCGTGGGTGGGTCAGGTGGTGCAGGCGGTCGCGCCGACGGCGAAGCCGCCCGGCGTGCCGGTCGAGGGGCCGGTGGCCTGGACGCCGATCGAGACCGACGCCCCGCCGGCCAGGTCGGGTGCCCAGGCGGGCGCCTTGGCGCTCGCCTGCTGCCCGGTCTGCGTGACGGTGGCGTTCCAGCCGCCGGTGAGCTGCGTGCCGGACGGCACGGTCCAGCCGAGCGCCCAGTTCTTCAGCGCCGAGCCGCCGGTGTTCTTCAGTGTCACGGTCGCGGTGAAGCCGCCCGGCCAGGTGTTGTCGACGTGGTAGGTGACCGCGCAGCTCGCCGCCGGCGGCGGGTCGGTCGTGCCGCCGCCCGAACCCACCGGCGGGATCAGGTACGGCTGCAGGATCGCCTGCTTGGTCTGGTTGACCGTGGTCCAGTCGTCGTTGAGGATGCCGCCGGTGTCCCCCGAGTTCGGGTTCCACGACCAGTAGGTGAAGCTCATCCCGGACGTGCCGGTGCCGGCGTACTTCATCAGTTCCTGCAGCCAGACCTTGTCGCGCGGGTCGGCGAGCGTGGAACCGAACTCGCCGAGCAGCACCGGCGCGATGTTCTGCTTGTGCAGGTAGCCGAAGAAGTGGTCCCACAACGCGGGCAGGTTCGCCGGGAAAGCCGGGTCGGAAAACCATTTCTGGGCGAACACCGAAGTCGCGTACTCGTGCGCGGAGTACACCAGCTTGTCCGGTTTGGACAATTGTACCGGGAACTGCTTCGCCCCGGAAAGGTTGCCGCCCCACCAGCCGCACTCCGGATCGCCGGTGCCGCTGACGCAGTCGACGCCTTCGACGACGATCAGCCAGTCCGGGTTGGCCGCGAGCACGGCGTTGCCGGCCCGTTCGGCGGCGAGCCGCCAGTCGGTCGCGGTGTCGCCGCAGCCCCAGCACGCTCCCCCGCCGCCCTGGATCGCGTGCGGTTCGTTGTGCAGGTCCGCGCCGATCACCGTCGGGTTGCCCCGGTAGTGCTGGGCCAGCATCGTCCAGTCGGAGATCCAGCGGCTTTCGGGGTAGGCACTGGTGTACCAGAGCGGGGACTGCGCGCCGGAGTCCGGCCGGTGCCGGTCCAGGAGCACGCGCATGCCCTTGACACCGGCGTAGGCGACGATCTTGTCGAGCACCTGCAGGCCGGACAGGCCCTGCAGGTCCGGGTTCGCCACCTGGTCGATGCTGACCGGCTTCGAACCGCTGTCGAACAGCTGGTTCGAGTACGGCAGCCGCAGCGTGTTGTACCCGAGCCCGGCCATCTGGTCGAGCATGTCCTTGTAGTTGCGGCTCCACAGCCCGTGCGGCGAGTAGTTGGCCGTCTCGGCGCCGAACCAGTTGATCCCGGTCATCCGGACCGGCGCGCCGGTCGCGTCGACCAGCTGGGATCCGCTGGCGTGCCAGAACCCGGTGCCGGTGCCGGCCGCCGCCGTGGTCTGCGGGGCCGCGGTGGCCGGGGACGCCGTGAGAACGGCGCCCCCGACCAGTGCGGCGACCACCAGCGAGAGCAGTCGCTTCATCAAGTGCCTCTCAGCCGAACAGGGCGACGTGCGCGGCGAACGCCGTGGCGATCTCCGACTGCGCCCAGAACCGGTGGTAGGTGAACGTCGGCGCGGCGCCGCCGTCCAGGTAGGCCTGGACCTTCGGCCACTGCGGGTCGCTCTTGTAGAAGGAACGGATGGACAGGAACGTGGAGCTGGAGTTGATCGCGTCGCCGTTCGGCATCGTGCCGGTCCAGCCCGAGGGCACGTAGAGCCCCTGGTCCGTGGTGGCGTTGTACTTGTCGTCGAACCGGTCGTAGTCCGACCGGGTCTCCGGCACCGCGATGCCCTTGCTGTCGGTGTTCGCCGACAGCGCGGTCAGCAGCTGCTCCCCGACCGTCTTGGCCTGGGCGTTGCTCGACCCGGACGCGTAGTAGAGCAGCGTCTTGGCGAGCGAGGCCGCGACCCCGACGTCCTGGCTGTAGTTCTTCACCGAGACGTGCAGGCTGTTGTTCGCACCCGGGCTGGTGGCGTTCCAGGTGTCCGGCGCGCCGCTCCAGGTCAGGTCGGACGGGATCTGGAAGCTGCCGCCGGCCCCGACCGTGGTGTTCGCGATCGCCCAGGGCACCCACTTGTCGAGGATCTTCTTCGCCCGGGCGTCGTTGGTCGCCTGGTAGTACTCGGCGATCCGTTCCATGCCCCAGGTCTGGAAGCCGAACCACTGGTTGCTCGGCGGGTCGTGCCAGACCGGCTGCCAGTCGTAGTACATCCCGTAGAAGGTCGGCGTGCCCGCGGGCGGGGTGCCGTACTGGCCCTCCCAGCTGTTGGTCGCGCCGCCGGCGAGACCGCCTTCGGACGACTGCAGCCACTGCAGGAACTCCATCTGCCGGCTGAGGCTGGTCGCCCAGTCGGTGGCGCCGGTCGCCGAAGTGACCTTCAAGCCCGGGTCGGCCGACAACGCGTACGCGGCCAGCGGGTTCTGGTAACCCTGGTGCGCCGCACCGTCCCCGATCCGCCACGCCCACGCGCTGGAGGAGTCCATCGAACCGCCCCAGGCGTAGTACCACGAGATCAGGTAGTGCTCGCTGTCCTTGCCGGTCCCGGCCGGGCAGCTCGAGGCCCCGACGCAGTTGCCGATCTTCTTGAAGTACTTGTCGAACAGCGAGTACCGCAGGTAGTCGCCCATCTTCGAGGCCTTCTTCAGCACGGCCGCGACATCGGCGCTCTTGCCCTGGGCCTGGGCCCACTTCTCGGCCTGGAAGGCCACCTGCACCACGCGGGCGTCCGCGTCGGGCGCGTCGGTGTACTTCCACTGCTTGGCGTAGGAGGAGTCGCCGGTGAACAGGTCGAGGTACCCGTTCTTGCCGCCGAACTTCAGCACGTCACAGCTGGGCTGGGTCACCGTCTCCCAGACCGACTCCTGAGAGCCGCGCTGGAAGGTGTTGATGAACGCCGGCGCGGTGTTGGTGCCGTCCTCGCAGTGGCCGAACTTGTAGATGTTGTCCACGTCGAGCAGCCAGTGCATGCCGTAGACGTCCGGCGAACCGTAGGCCGCCTTCAGCTCCGCCGCGATCGGGTCGGACCCGACCGAGACGTTGCTCTGCAGCGGCGACGGGTAGGACTTCGGGGTCGGGTACTCCGCCGCGTACGTCGCCGGCTTGCTGGCGTTGTACCCGGAGTTGCCCGGCTGGTCCGCCGCCGACGGGATCGCGTACGTCTCGATCGACGTCCACGCCTGGTTGAACGGGGCCCAGTCACCGGTCACCCGGCCGTAGGACGCCTCCAGCCAGAGGTAGTAGCTGAACGCCTCCGACGTCGTCTCGTGCCCGTGGTCCGGTGCCTCGACGATCAGCGTTTCGATCGAGTGGTAGGGCACCAGGATGTTGCCGAACTTGCGGAAGTAGCCGTTGTTCGGGTCCTTGATCTTGTTGTACTGCGTCAGGAACGCGAGCTGGTAGTCCGAAGTGGACGACGAGATCTCGTTGACCGCCACCGTGGCCGCGGTGTAGCCGCTGCTGCTCGCGGTGAAGGTCGCGCTCCCGAGCGCTCCCCCGTTGTCGGCACTGGTGACCGTGACGTTCTGCGGCACGTTCCAGTTCGCCGTCGTGAACGTCAGGCTCGTCGGCGCGGCCGTGAGGTCGGTGCTCCCGGCCGTGCGCGCGACGGCGACGGTGACCGGGGCCGTCGGGGCACCGGCGAGGGAGACCGCGAAGGTGGTCGTGCCGCCCTGCTTGACCTGCGCGGTCGCCGGGGCGGCGACGATCGTCGGGCCGGAGAGGACCTTCACGCTGACCGGGCTGGACGTCGTGCTGGCGCCCTTGTTGTCGTAGGCCTTGGCGCTGATCGAGTACGTCCCGGCCGGGACGTTGCCCCAGCTGCCTTCGAACGGCGCGGCCGTGTCGGTGGCCAGCAGCGTGTCACCGGCGTAGAACTCGACCTTGCTCACCGTGCCGTCGCTGTCGGCGGCCGTCGCGGCCAGCGGGATCGTCGCCGGGGCGTAGTACGAGCCGGTTGAACTCGGCGAGGTCAGGGTGACCGTCGGTGCCTTGTTGGCGCCGGTGCACGCGGTGCCGTTCACCGAGAAGTCGGTGGGCGGCCGGTTGGCCGAGCCCTTCGAGCCGTTGAACCCGAACGACGTGCTCGCGCCGGTGTCGAGGTGGCCGTTGTAGGACATGTTCGTCGCGGTGACCGCGGCGCCCGACTGGGCGAACGTCGCGCTCCAGCCCTGCTGGACCTTCTGGCCGTCGAGGAACGTCCAGCCGACCTTCCAGCTGTCGAACGGAGCTCCGTCGTTGCGCAGCGAGACGTTCGCGGTGAACCCGGTGTCCCAGTCGTTGGTGGTGTAGGTGACGGAACAGGCGATGTCGGCGCCGAGCGCCGGTGGTGGGGCGACCACCGCACCCGTGGCCGCCAGCACGGCCGAAGCCAGTGCCAGCGTACGGGCGCGCTTTCGAGGGGAGGAACGCATGGCTGCGGAACTCCTTTGTCCGTAGGGAGCCAGCGATCTGGGAGCGCTTCCAGGCGCAGACGGTAGCCAGCCGGAAACCTGGATGTAAAGAATCGAGTCAGAAGGACACCGCGGCGCCGGGTGTCACATCTACGCGCCCGGCGAACGCCGGCTCACTGAACACTCCTGAACAGCCGACCCCGTTAGTCGCCCCATCACCCGTTCAGCCCAGCACTTCCGTCACGTTAGGTGCCCAGAAAACGCTGTTTAGCGCCGAATGTGTACATCTCGGGCCGGAACGTTCCCACCCATCGAGTCACGGACACCGTGTCGGCTCCCCAATCACGCGTGTCGACCCGTGAAACACGCGTGTCGACCCTCCAGGCCCGCGAACCGACCCTTGGGGTACGCCGGCCGACGCTCCGGGTACGCCAGTTCGGACTCCGGAGGGGACGCCGAGGGTCGGCATGCGTGCGCGAAAGGTCGACACGCGTGACTGGACGGTCGACACGCGTGATTGAGGGGACGACACGCGTACCTGGGTGGACGACACGCGTACTCAGGGGGACGACACGTCAGCTCGAGGCGCGGACCGCCAGGGAGACCGGGAGGATGTGCTGGCGCGGCTTGAGGTTCTGGTCGTCGAGCAGCCGCATCAGGGTCTCGACCATGGCGTGGACCTGCTCGCGGGGGTCCTGGTGGACCGACGTCAGGGGCGGGTCCATCGCCGGGGCGAGGGTGGCGTTGTCGTCGAAGCTGACCACCGCGACGTCGTCCGGGATGCGGCGGCCGGCCGCGCCCAGCGTGCGGAACGCGCCCACCGCCATCATGTCGCTGGCGACGAAGACCGCGTCGAGGTCGGGGTGGCGGGTCAGCAGGGCCGACATCGCGTTCGCTCCGCCCGAAAGGGTGAAGTCGGCCTCTTCGGCCAGGTCGGCGGGGTCGAGGCCGGCGTCGAGCAGCGTCTTGCGCCAGCCCGCGAGCCGGTCGATCGGGGCGCTCTGGTCCTGGGGGCCGGCGATCGTCGCGATCCGCCGCCGCCCGGCCGCGACCAGGTGCTCGACCGCCAGCCGGGCGCCGCCCTCGTTGTCGAAGTCGACGACGTGGACGCCGCGGCGGATGCCGGCCGCCTGGCCGCCGAACACCACCGGGATGCGCAGCAGCCGCAGTGCCTTGGGCAGCGGGTCGGCCCGGTGCGGCGCGAACACGAGCGCGCCGTCGACGTGGCCGCCCTCGAGGAACCGGACCGTCCGGCTCAGGTCCTCGCGGATGTCGCTGAAGATCAGCACCATCTGGCGGCCGACGTCGGCGAGCTCCCGGTAGCCGGCCCGCATGACGGCCGCGCGGTAGGGGTCGTCGAGCAGCCGGGACTCCGGCTCCGACAGCACCACCGCGATCGCCCCGGTGCGGCGCGTGACCAGCGACCGCGCCGCCTGGTTCGGGGAATAGCCCAGGTCACGGGCCGCGGCCAGGACCTTCTCGCGCGCCGCCGCGCTGACGTACGCGTCGTCGTTCAACGCCCGGGACGCCGTCGACCGCGACACGCCGGCGAACGCCGCGACGTCCTCCAGTGTCGGCCGTTCTTCATCCCCTGCTCGAGGCCCCACGGCACCGCCCTCGCTCACCCTCTGCCACTCTGACCGCCTCAGCTTAACGTTCACGCCCTCGCGCGTCCGGGAGCGCTCCTCGCAGGAAACGCTCCGGTTACAACCCCTTGACACCGGTGAACGCCCCCAGCAGACTCTGCCACACCTGGGAGCGCTCCCAGATCGGCTCCCAGCAGTGAGAGCGCTCATTCCCGTCAACAAGGTGGTTGGACACGTGAGAACGATCCGGAACGGCCTGGTCCTGGCACTGGGCATCACGATGACGGCGCTCGGCGCCTCGGCCTGCAGCGGGGGCGGTGAGCAGACCCCACCGGCGGCGGCGAACCCGAATGAGCACGTCGACCTGACCCTGGCGACGTTCACCGAGTTCGGCTACGAGGCCCTCATCCCGGAGTACGAGCGGCTGCACCCCAACATCAAGATCACCCACCGCAAGACCGGCCAGGGCGGCCCCTACCACGAGGAACTCGTCACGAAGCTGGCCGCGGGCTCCGGCCTCGCCGACGTGACGGCGCTCGAAGAGGGCCACCTGTCGGACTTCCTCGACAAGGGTTCGAAGTTCAACGACCTGAGCAAGATCGGCCCGGCCGACGCCTCGCCGGACCGCTGGCTGCCCTGGAAGTACGACGCCGCCAAGACCAAGGACGGCAAGCTCATCGGCTACGGCACCGACATCGGCCCGCTCGCCATGTGCTACCGCAAGGACATGTTCAAGGCCGCCGGCCTGCCGGACGACCCCGAAGCGGTCAAGCCGCTGTTCGCCACCTGGGACAGCTACTTCGCCGCCGGCGCGGACTTCGTCAAGAAGAGCAACGGCAAGGCCTGGTTCGACTCGGCCGCGCAGAACTTCAACGCGATGGTGAACCAGCTGCCCGAGGGCTACATCAACAAGGACGACAAGCTGGCCGTCGAGAACAACCAGGGCATCAAGGACGCCTGGGCCAAGGTCACCGACGCGGTCGCCAAGGGCGAGTCGGCCAAGCTCACCGCGTTCAGCAACGAGTGGAACACCGGCTTCAAGCAGGGCGCGTTCGCCACGAAGGTGTGCCCGGCGTGGATGCTCGGCGTGATCAAGGAGCAGGCCGGCCCCGAGAACGCGGGCAAGTGGGCGGTCACCGCGGCCTTCCCCGGCGGCGGCGGCAACTGGGGCGGTTCGTACCTGACCGTGCCGACGCAGTCGAAGCACCCGAAGGAGGCCGCCGAGCTCGCGGCCTGGCTGACCGCGCCGGAGCAGCAGATCAAGGCGTTCCAGGCCAAGGGCACCTTCCCGAGCCAGGTCAAGGCGCTCTCCGACCCCGCGCTGCTGAGCTACACCAACGACTACTTCGGCGACACGAAGGTCGGCGCGCTGTTCGCCGAGCAGGCCAAGAAGGTGCAGAAGCCGCAGTACAAGGGCCCCGGTGACGGCCAGATCCAGGAGAACGCCTCCAGCCCGGCCCTGCAGGCGGTCGAGCAGGGCAAGTCGGCGACGGACGGCTGGAACCAGATGGTCGACGCCGCGAAGAAGATCACGCGCTGAACCGATGACCGTCCTCGACAAGGTCGCGCCAGAAGGGAGTAAGGCCGGGGAGCGAGTGTCTCCCCGGCCCACCTTCCGTCACCGGTTGAGCCGGTGGGACGTCAAGGTCTCGCCGTACCTCTACATCGCGCCGTTCTTCATCCTCTTCGGGATCGTCGGGCTGTTCCCGCTGCTCTACACCGCGTACGTCTCGCTGTTCAAGTGGGAAGCCGGGACCGACGCCCCCGACTTCATCGGCCTCGACAACTTCAAGGAGCTCTTCGCCGACGCGCAGTTCTGGAACGCGCTGACGAACACGATCAGCATCTTCCTGCTCTCCAGCGTCCCCCAGCTCATCATCGCGGTGCTGCTGGCGGCGCTGCTCGGGGCCCGGCTGCGCGGTGCGACGGGCTGGCGGGTGGGCATCCTGCTGCCGTACGCGGCCAGCCTCGTCGCCATCGGCATCATCTTCGCCAACCTGTTCGGCCCGAAGTACGGGCTGATCAACGGCGTGCTGCAGACCATCGGGCTGGACCCGGTCGACTGGCAGGCCAACCGCTTCGGCAGCCACGTCGCGATCGCGATCATGGTCAACTGGCGCTGGACCGGCTACAACGCCCTGATCGTGCTGGCGGCCATGCAGGCCATCCCGAAGGAACTGCACGAGGCGGCGCTGATCGACGGCGCCGGCACGTGGCGCCGCTTCTGGAACGTCACCTTGCCGCTGCTGCGGCCGACGCTGGTCTTCGTCACGATCACCTCGACGATCGGCGGCCTGCAGATCTTCACCGAGCCGAAGCTGTTCGACGCCATGCCCGGGTCGAACAACGGCGGCTCGACCAACCAGTTCCAGACCGTGACGCTCTACCTCTACCAGACGGCGTTCCAGAACGCCGATCTCGGCTACGCCTCGGCGATCGCCTGGGTGCTGTTCGTGATCATCGTGCTCATCGCGCTGGTGAACTTCTTCATCACCGGCCGGATCGCGCGTCCCCAGGCGGTGAAGAAGAAATGACGACACTCCAGAGCCGGCCGACCGGAGTGCGGCAGAAGGTCGCCACGCTCGGCAAGCCCCGCAAGGCGACCTACGTCGTGCTGGCCATCTTCGTGCTCGGTTCGCTGTTCCCGTTCTACTGGTCGTTCCTCGTGGCCAGCCGCGACAACGGGATGCTCACCGAGCGCATTCCGCCGTTCGTACCCGGCGGCAACTTCTTCGCCAACGCGGCCCGGGTGTTCGACACCGTGCCGTTCTGGAAGGCGCTGGCCAACAGCGTCATCGTGTCCGGCACGGTGACGCTGACGACGGTGCTGTTCTCCTCGCTGGCCGGGTTCGCCTTCGCGAAACTGCGGTTCCGGGGTGCGAACAAGCTGTTCGTGTTCATCGTCGTCACGCTCGCGGTACCCACCCAGCTGGGCATCATCCCGCTGTTCATCGCGATGTCCGAGCTGGGCTGGACCGGGAGCCTCACGGCGGTGATCGTGCCCAACCTGGTCACCGCGTTCGGCGTCTTCTGGATGCGCCAGTACACGGTGGACGCTCTGCCGTACGAGCTCATCGAGGCCGCGCGCGTCGACGGCTGCAGCATGATCCGGATCTTCTGGAACGTCTGCATGCCCGCGGTGCGCCCGGCCGCGGCGATCCTCGCCATGTTCACGTTCATGATGTCCTGGAACGACTTCCTGTGGCCGCTCGTCGTGCTGGACGCCGGCAACCCCACCGTCCAGGTGGCCCTGGAAAAGCTGCAGAGCGGCTACTACGTCGACTATTCGCTCGTCCTGGCGGGCACGACCCTGGCCACCATCCCCATCCTCATCGTCTTCGTCCTCCTCGGCCGCCAGATCGTGGCCGGGATCATGCAAGGTGCCGTGAAAGGGTGAACATGTCCGTACATCCCGACAGCGTTCGGGCGGAGACCGCGTTGATGTTCCCGCCTGGCTTCGTCTGGGGCGCCGCCACCGCGGCATTCCAGGTGGAAGGAGCCACGACGGCCGACGGGCGCACCGACTCGGTCTGGGACGTCTTCGCCCGCCGCCCGGGTGCGGTCCGGGGCGGCGACAACGGCGAACCGGCGGCCGACCACTACCGGCGGTACTCCGAAGACGTCGGGCTGATGCGCCGGCTCAACCTCGGTGCCTACCGCTTCTCGCTGGCCTGGCCGCGGGTGCGGCCGGACGGCGGCCAGGCCAACGCCGCCGGGCTCTCCTTCTACGACCGGCTGGTCGACTGCCTGCTCGAGTCCGGGATCCAGCCGTGGGCGACGCTGTACCACTGGGACCTGCCGCAGGCGCTGGAGGAACAGGGCGGCTGGACCAACCGGGACACCGCCTACCGGTTCGCCGAGTACGCCGAGACCGTGCTCGCGCGGCTGGGCGACCGCGTCGCCAGCTGGTCGACGCTCAACGAGCCGTGGTGCGCGGCGATGCTCGGCTACGCGGGCGGCATCCACGCGCCCGGCCGCACCGACCACCCGGCGGCCGTGGCCGCCACGCACCACCTGCTCCTGGGCCACGGCCTGGCGATGGACATCATCCGGCAGCACGCCCCGGGCACCCCGGCCGGCATCACGCTGAACCTGTACCCGGTCGCCCCGCACGACCCGGCGAACGTCTCCGACGTCTCCGCGGCCCGGCGGATCGACGGCCTGCAGAACCGGCTGTTCCTCGACCCGGTGCTGCGCGGCGGGTACCCGGACGACCTGGTCGCCGATCTCGAGCCGTTCGGGCTGGGCTCGGTCGTGCGCGACGACGACCCCGCGGTCATCGCCGCGCACGTCGACTGGCTGGGCGTGAACTACTACCGCGACTACCGCGTCGCGGGCCGTCCGGTGCCGGGCAGCGAGCCGGCGGGCCCGGAGTGGGTCGGCGCGGGCGACGTGCACTTCGTCCCGGACCCGGCGGCACCCCGCACCGACTCCGGCTGGGAGGTCCAGCCGGCCGGGCTGACCGAGTCGCTGCTGCAGGTACACCGCGGCTACCGGTCGGTGCCGCTGTACATCACGGAGAACGGCGCGGCCTACCCCGACGTCGTCTCCGACGGCGGTGACATCGTCGACACCGACCGCGTCGCGTTCCTCGACTCCCACCTGCGGGCCTGTCACGACGCGATCCAGGCGGGCGTCGACCTGCGCGGGTACTTCTACTGGTCGCTGCTCGACAACTTCGAGTGGGCCGAGGGGTACGCGAAGCGCTTCGGCCTGGTGCACGTCGACTACGCGACGCAGCGGCGGACGCCGAAGCAGAGCGCCCACTGGTACTCCCGGGTGATCGGCCTCAACGGCCTGGGCTGAGGGGGAGATCGTGGCGGGCACCGGCGCGGGTGAACTACACGTGGTTCGAGACCCACGTTCTGCCGGCGCCGTGGCACCGCGGTCGTGTGGTGCTCATCGGC
>NZ_JBSFNC010000183.1:0-15731 GCF_053586895.1 Amycolatopsis sp. NPDC003731
GAGTCCCGGGGGCAGCCCGGGCGAGCTGCCGCGCGGCCGGCTGCGGCCGGGGTCGAATTCGGTCGGCGCGCCGCGGTCCAGCGGTACCCGCCCCGCGCCTTCGCCGAACACCTTGACGCGCAGCTGCTTGCCGTCGACGCGGATGGCGTCGTTGGCCTTGTCGCCCGCCGCGGTGTGGGTTTCGTTCTCCGCCTTGACGTAGGTGCCGATGCCGCCGTTCCAGAGCAGCTCGACCGGCGCCAGGAGGATCGCCTGGATGAGGTCCATCGGCGCCAGCGCGGTGACGCCCTCCTCGAGCCCGAGCGCCGCGCGGACCTGGGGGCTGATCGGGATCGACTTCGCCGTGCGCGGGTAGATCCCGCCGCCCTCGCTGATCAGCGAGCGGTCGTAGTCGTCCCACGAGCTGCGCGGCAGGTCGAACAGCCGGCGGCGCTCGGCGTACGACGTCGCCGCGTCGGGGTCCGGGTCGAGGAAGACGTGCATGTGGTTGAACGCCGCGACCAGGCGGATGTGCTCGGACAGCAGCATGCCGTTGCCGAAGACGTCGCCCATCATGTCGCCGATGCCGACGACGGTGAAGTCCTCGGTCTGGGTGTCCTTGCCCAGCTCGCGGAAGTGCCGCTTGACGCTCTCCCAGGCACCCTTCGCGGTGATGCCCATGGCCTTGTGGTCGTAGCCGACCGAGCCGCCGGAGGCGAACGCGTCGCCGAGCCAGAAGCCGTACTGCCCCGAGACTTCGTTGGCGATGTCGGAGAACTTCGCGGTGCCCTTGTCGGCCGCGACGACCAGGTAGGAGTCGTCGGCGTCGTGCCGGACCACACCGGGCGCGGGGACGGTCTTGCCCTCGATGCGGTTGTCGGTCAGGTCGAGCAGGCCGGAGATGAACATGCGGTAGCAGGCGATGCCCTCGTTGAGCTGGGCGTCGCGGTCGATGCTCGCGTCGCCGCTCGGGGCCGGCGGGCGCTTGACGACGAAGCCGCCCTTCGCGCCGACCGGCACGATCACCGCGTTCTTCACCGCCTGCGCCTTGACCAGGCCGAGGATCTCGGTGCGGAAGTCCTCGCGGCGGTCCGACCAGCGCAGGCCACCGCGCGCGACCTCGCCGAAGCGCAGGTGCACGCCCTCGACGCGCGGGGAGTACACGAAGATCTCGAACTTCGGCCGCGGCTCGGGCAGATCGGGCACGCCGGCCGGGTCGAGCTTGATCGACAGGTACTCGCGGGGCGTCCCGTCGGCGCCGGTGACGTGGTAGTTCGTCCGCAGCGTGGCCCGGATGACGGCCATCAGGCGGCGCAGGATGCGGTCCTCGTCGAGGCTGGTGACCTCGTCGATCATCGCGTTCAGTTCGCTCGCGAGCGCTTCGGTGGCGGCCTCGCGGTCGGCGTCGGACAGGTGCGGGTCGAACCTCGCCTCGAACAGCCGCAGGAGCTTGGTCGCGATCTGGGTGTGGTTCAGCAGCGTGTTCTGGATGTAGTCCTGGGAGAACGCGCTGCCGGCCTGGCGCAGGTACCGCGAGTAGGCGCGCAGCACGGCGGCCTGGCGCCAGGTGAGCCCGGCGCGCAGGACGAGCCCGTTGAGGCCGTCGACCTCGGCGTCGCCGCGCCACGCGGCCTCGAAAGCGTCCTGGAAGCGGCCGCGCAGCTCCTCGACGGCGTGCTCGTCGGAGTCGTCGAGCATCTTCTGGTCGACGCGGAGGCCGAAGTCGTAGATCCAGCACGCGCCGCCGTCCTCGCGGTGCAGTTCGTACGGCCGCTCGTCGACCACCTCGACGCCCATGGCCTGCAGTACCGGGAGCACCTTCGAAAGCGTGACGCCCTCGCCGCGCAGGTAGAGCTTGAAGCGCCGCTCGCCCGGCGCGGCGTCGGCCGGCTGGTAGAAGGACAGCGCGAGGTCGCCTTCGTCGGTGAGCGAGTCCAGCGAGCGGAGGTCGGTGAGCGCCTCTTCGGCGGTGAAGTCCTCCTTGTAGCCCTCGGGGAAGACCATCGCGAAGCGCTGGCCCTGCTCGGTGGCGGATTCCTCGCCGACGATCCCGACCGCGACACCGCCGTCGGCGCGCTCCCGGCGTTCGTCGAGGACCGCTTCGACCATCCGGTCGTCCCAGGTGCGGACGGCGTCGTTCAGCCGGTCCTGGATCTTGAGCGTGTCCGGCTCGAGCCGGCGCGCCGGGTCGGTGTGGACGACGAAGTGGACCTGCGCCAGGACGGTCTCGCCGATCCGCGCGCTGTATTCGAGCTGGGTGCCTTCGAGCTCTTCGAGCAGGACTTCCTGCATCGCCAGCCGGGAGCGGGTGGTGTAGCGGTCGCGCGGGAGGTAGACGAGGCAGGAGTAGAAGCGGCCGTACGGGTCGCGACGCAGGAACAGCCGCAGCCGGCGGCGGTCGGAGAGGGTGATCGCGCCGGTCGTCGTCGAGTACAGCGAGTCGGTGTCGGCGGAGAACAGGTCGGCACGCGGCCAGTTCTGCAGGATCTCGAGCATCCGCTGGCCGGAGAACGACTCGATCGGGAAGCCGGCGCGGTGGATGACCTCGCGCACGCGCTTGCAGACGACGGGGATGTCGAGGACGTTCTCGTGCAGCGCGGTCGTGGTGAACATGCCGAGGAAGCGGTGTTCGCCGGTGACGTTGCCCTCGGCGTCGAAGGTCTTGACGCCGACGTAGTACGGGTAGACCGGCCGGTGCACGGTCGAGGGCGCACTCGCCTGGGTCAGCACCAGCAGCGTCGGGGCGAGCGCGGTGGCGGCGGTGTCCGGACCGGCGGTCAGGCCGCGGGCGGCGAGGCTGTCCTGGCGCAGCACGCCGAGGCCCGACGCCAAGACCGCGCGCAGGGCCGGCTCGTCGGACTCCGGGTGCGGGTTGTCGATCAGTTCGTAGCGGCGGTAGCCGAGGAAGGTGAAGTGGCCGTCGGCCAGCCAGCGCAGCAGCCGGGCGCCCTCGGCGACCTCGTCGGCGGACAGCCGCGGCGGGTCCGTTTCGAGTTCGCTCGCCAGCTGGCAGGCGGTCTGGGCCATCTTTTCGGCGTCCTCGACGACCTCGCGGACGTCACCCAGGACGCTGGAGAGCCGGTTGTCGAGTTCGCGGGCCCGGTTGCGGTCGGTGACGAAGTCGATCTCGATGTACATCCACGACTCGGCGGCCGAGTTCGCGGGCGGCTCGGCCGGGTCGGCGTCGGGGTGGACCTCGAGGAGCTCGCCGGTGAGGTCGCGGCTGACCACCACGATCGGGTGAACAATGCGCTGCACCTGCACGCCGTCGCGGGCGAACTCCGCGGCGATGGAGTCGACCAGGTACGGCATGTCGTCGGTGACGACCTGCACGACGGTGGCTTCCCGCGCCCACCCGTCTTCGGCGACGGTCGGGTTCAGCAGCCGCACGGCCGGGCGGCCGGGCATCCGCGACTTGGCCAGCTGCAGGTGCGAGCGGACGGCGCCGACCAGGTTGACCGGCTCGTCGCCGACGATCTCTTCGGCCGGGATGTGCCGGTAGTACAGCCGGATGAGCTCCCCGATCTCCGGCGCCAGCCCGGCCGCGGCGTCGATCAGGTCGTCCCTGATCTGCTCCGGGCTGGCCGGGGAGCGCTGGCCGAATTCGGGTTCGGTTTCGGCTCCGGTTCCGGGTAGGGACGAGACTCCGGTCGAGCTCATTTGAGGCAACTCTCCAGTTTGCGTGAGGTGGCACCGTGCCGGTTCGGCGTTGAGCCGGCCACCCCACACTAATGCGCCGCGATCCGGGATCACATGAAGACCCGGAGGTTCCGGGAGGCGCAAAAACCCTTCCGGGGCACGGGATTCGCGGGATCGGTCAAGCTACTGACGGGTTGTCTCCAGCGCTCCTGCGCGGCGCTGACCAGCCGTGCTGGCCGGCCGTTACCGGGCGCGGAGCCAACGTGATCGGTTCAGTTGATCGGGCGCGGGGCCGTTCGGCGAACGCTGTCGGCCGGTCGGCGACGCCGGGGTGCGACGGATCCCACTGTGGACCGGGTGAGGCAGGTCGGCGACGGTTCGGGACGTCTCGGCGACTGGACGCCGAGCGGGGTGAACCCTCCCCGGCGGTTCACCGGCGCACCAAAACTGTCGGTGGTCTCCGGTAGCGTGGAAAACGGGGGGCGCCCCCGCGGGTCGAGCGTCCGATCAGTCGCGTGAGCTGTGGCCGCGGGAGTCCGAGACCTCGGCGCCGTGACCGTTGCGGCCGTGGCCGTTGCGCCGGCTCGTGTCCTGGGAGCCGAGCTGCTTGACCAAGGCCGCCGCGCTCGCCGTGCCCGCCTGGTGCTCGGCGAGGGCGCGGGCGAGCAGGTCGGCCAGGCCCGCGTCCGGCGGGGGCTCGTCCTCCGCGATCGCGCGGGCGTAGCTCTCCGGGAACGGGGCCGTCGCCGGCGTCCAGTGTCCGAAATCCTCCATCGGCTCCAGCGACGGCGGCATCCGCAGCCGCGGCAGCCACGGCTCGGCTTCGTCGCGGTAGTCCGGCACGGACGGCGGTTCGTCCTCCGGCCGCGGCGGCGGAGCGAGCTCACGGGCCGGTTCCTCGGCGCGCGGGCTGTCGGCGTCTTCCGCCCGGCGTCGGCCCCCGGCGCCTCCCGAGGCGGAGATGCCCAGGCGGTCGAGCACGGACCGCGCGGCCACGGAGCCGTGCTCGGCGTCGTGACGCGTCGACGGCTGCGGCTCCTCCCGCCGCCCCTCCGACGCCCACGGCTCCCGCTCGGCGGCGGGCTCGGGCGCGAGCGGCAAAGCGGGCGTGATGCGAGTGGGCGCCGATTCCCGCTCGGCGGCGGTCTCCCGCAGCCGAGCTTCGGCCAGCGCGGCCCACGAGAACTTGGTCTTGCCGGTTTCGGCGGGCGCGGCTGTCTCGACAGGCTCCTGTGCGGCAGGCTCCGCACGAATAACCGGCTCGGCAGCCTCGGGCCGGAAGTCCGGCTCCCGCCCGCGCTCGGCCAACCGCGGCTCGGGTGGCCGCACCTCAGCCGACGCCCGACCGCGCTCAGGCGACCGCGGCTCAGGCGACCGCACCTCGACCGGCTCCCGACCACGCTCCGCCAACCGCGGCTCAGGCGGCCGCACCTCGGCCGGCTCCCGACCACGTTCGGCCAACCGCGGCTCAGGCGACCGCACCTCGGCCGGCTCCCGACCACGCTCCGCCAACCGCGGCTCAGGCGACCGCACCTCGACCGGCTCCCGACCACGCTCCGCCAACCGCGGCTCAGGCGACCGCACCTCAGCCGACGCCCGACCACGCTCAGGCGACCGCGGCTCAGGCGACCGCACCTCGACCGGCTCCCGACCACGCTCCGCCAACCGCGGCTCAGGCGACCGCACCTCAGCCGACGCCCGACCGCGCTCGGCCGATCGCGGCTCGACCGGCGCCGAATCCCGCCCGGACTCAAAAGACTCAGGCCGCTGCTGGGAAACCGCGACCGGCGCCGAGTCCCCACCCGGCCGCTGCGCCGCATCCCGCCCCGGCCGCGACTCGAAAGCCCCAGGCCGCGGCTCGGCACGCTCAGGCCGTTCCTCAGCCCGCCGGACCTCGACCGGCTCCGGCCGACGCGCGGCCGGCGGCTCGTCCCGCACCGCCGGCATCAGCGTCGTCTCCGCGGTGTCCGCCGTCACCCGCGGTCGCTCGAACGACCAAGCCGGCGCCCGCGACGGCGCTTCCTCCCGCCCGAACGACCAAGCCGGCGCGCGCGGCTCCGGCTCGGCGGCGACGGCCGGCGGCTGCTCAGCGACGACGACCGGGACCGGCCGCGACGGCACCGCCTTCAACACCTCGTCCAGATCGACCGAAGCCGGCTCCCCAGTGCCGAACTCCCCGGCCAGCACGCTGCACGCCTGCCGCCGCGCCCGGGCGTGCAGCTGCTCCGCCGCCCGCGAGCGGTACAGGCACGCGATGGCCTCCTCCGCCTGCCCGAACCGCTCCTGCAGCTGCGCCAGCTCCAGCCACAACCGGGCGGTGATCGCCGACAGCCCGTGCCGGTCCGTGCTCGCCACGGCTTCGCGCACCAGCTCGATCGCCGCCTCGCCAGCTCCCGAGGGCAGAAGGACCCGCGTCGCGACGGCCAGCCGCAGCCAGCCCATCGGCGCGACGCCCGCCGCCCGCACCGGCTCGGCCAGCACCGGCTCCGCGATCTCGTACGCCATTTCGGTGTCGCCACGGTCGAGCAGCGTGCTGACCAGCAGCAACACCAGCCGGATGCGGACCAGCCCGCCGTCGTCGGCCGGGTTGTCCAGCTTCTCCAAGAACCCGAGGCCGGTCCGGGCCGCGTCCGCCGCCGCCGTCAAATCGCCGTGGCGCCGGCGGTGGGCGGCCGTGCCGACCCGCAACAGCGCGCGCACCAGCAGCTGGGTGTCCGCCCCCAGCGAGTCGTCACCGACGACGAGCTTGTCCGCCTCCACCAGCACGCGGTCCAGCTCCGGCTTGCGCCCGAGCTGACCCAGGCAGCCCACCAGGTGCGACAACGCCGCCGCGCGGTGCACCGGCGAGACCACCGGATCCGTCAGCACCGGCCGCAACGCGGCGAGGCCGGTCAGCGGCACGCCCAGGCTTCGGGCGCAGACGGCGAGGTCGATCCGCAGCCGCGCCGCGATGTCGCCGTAGCCCGCGTGCTCGGCCGCGCGCAACGCCGCGACCGCGCGCCCGACCGTGGCCGGCCGCATCCCGAGCCGGACGCGGGCGGACACGACCAGGCTCTCGGCCCGGATCCACTGCTCGTCGGCGCTGGCGGCTTCGGCGAGCGCGGCCGCGCGCTCACCGAGGACGAGCGCGAGTTCGGGCGCCCGCAGGTGCAGGGCGTCCGCCCGCTCGATCAGCCGTCCGACTGCGGAGAGGGTTCCCCCGGCATTGACGGAACGCCCGCTCTCCACTCGGGAGAACGGGCCCGTCCGGTGCTGTTTGCTGGCTTCCACGGGGAAACCCGCCCCCTCAGTCGCGGGTCAGCTTGCGATGGGTGACACGGTGCGGCCGCGCCGCCTCGGCGCCGAGGCGCTCGACCTTGTTCTTCTCGTACCCCTCGAAGTTGCCCTCGAACCAGAACCACTTGGCCGGGTCTTCGTCCGTGCCTTCCCAGGCCAGGATGTGCGTCGCGACCCGGTCGAGGAACCACCGGTCGTGCGAAATCACCACCGCGCAGCCGGGGAACTGCTCCAGCGCGTTCTCCAGCGAGCCCAGCGTCTCGACGTCCAGGTCGTTCGTCGGCTCGTCGAGCAGGATCAGGTTCCCACCCTGCTTGAGCGTCAGTGCCAGGTTGAGCCGGTTGCGCTCACCACCGGAGAGCACGCCCGCCGGCTTCTGCTGGTCCGGGCCCTTGAAGCCGAACGCGCTGACGTACGCCCGCGACGGCATTTCGGTCTGCCCGACGTGGATGTAGTCCAGTTCGTCGGAGACGACCTGCCAGACCGTCTTCTGCGGGTCGATCCCGCCCCGGTTCTGGTCCACATAGGACAGCTTGACCGTCTCGCCGATCTTGACGTCGCCGCCGTCCGGCTTCTCGAGCCCGACGATGGTCTTGAACAGCGTCGTCTTGCCGACGCCGTTCGGGCCGATCACGCCGACGATGCCGTTGCGCGGCAGGTTGAACGACAGCCCGTCGATGAGCACCCGGCCGTCGAAGCCCTTCTGCAGCTTCTCGACCTCGACCACGACGTTGCCCAGGCGCGGGCCCGGCGGGATCTGGATCTCTTCGAAGTCCAGCTTGCGGTGCTTGTCCGCCTCCGCCGCCATCTCCTCGTAGCGGTCGAGGCGCGAGCGCGACTTCGTCTGGCGCGCCTTCGCGTTGGACCGGACCCACTCGAGCTCGGACTTCAGCCGCTTGGCGAGCTTCGCGTCCTTCTTGCCCTGGACCTCGAGGCGCTCGCGCTTCTTCTCCAGGTACGTCGAGTAGTTGCCCTCGTAGCCGACGACGCGGCCGCGGTCCAGCTCCATGATCCACTGGGCCACGTTGTCGAGGAAGTACCGGTCGTGGGTGACGGCGAGGACGGCGCCGGCGTAGCGGGCCAGGAACTGCTCCAGCCACAGGACACTTTCGGCGTCCAAGTGGTTGGTGGGCTCGTCGAGCAGCAGCAGGTCCGGCGCCGACAGCAGCAGCTTGCACAGCGCGACCCGGCGGCGCTCACCACCGGAGAGGTGGGTGACGCCTTCGTCCGGCGGCGGGCAGCGCAGCGCGTCCATGGCCTGCTCGACGGTCGAGTCGAGCTCCCAGGCGTCGGCGTGGTCCAGCTCCTCCTGGAGCTTGCCCATCTCCTCGAGCAGCTCTTCGCTGTAGTCGGTCTCCATCAGCTTGAGGACCTCGTTGTAGCGGTCCAGCTTGACCTTGACCTCGCCGAGGCCCTCCTCGACGTTCTGCCGGACCGTCTTCTCCTCGTTGAGCTCCGGCTCCTGCATGAGGATGCCGACCGAGGCGCCGGGCTGGAGGAACGCTTCGCCGTTGCTGGCCTGCTCGATCCCCGCCATGATCTTGAGAACGGTGGACTTACCGGCACCGTTCGGCCCGACCACGCCGATCTTGGCGCCGGGGTAGAACGCGGTGCTGACGTCGTCGAGGATGACCTTGTCCCCGACGGTCTTGCGCACCTTCTTCATGGTGTAGATGAACTCGGCCATACCCACGATCGTAGAGCGCGCTCGATCGCGCCTCGACGCCGGTCACCGTCGGACTACCGAAAGTCAGACCGAGATCACGGCGAGAGTAGCAAAACGGCCGTTTTCCCGGCGCCCGGACGGCGGCTCAACCTCAACTGGAACCCGAGGGTCGCTTGCCCTCGGCGAGGTTCTTCAGCATCGCGTTGTAGGCGTTCAGCTCTTCGTCGCCCGTTGCCGCTTCGCGCCGGTCACGCCGCTTCGCCTCCCGCTCGTCCTGCCGCGACCACTGCACCAGCAGCGCGATCAGCACCAGGAGCACCGGGACCTCGCCGGCGGCCCAGGCGATGCCGCCGCCGAGCCGCTGGTCGGCGAGCAGGTCGGTGACCCACGGCAGGTGCAGCTGGCCGTAGAAGGCCTGCCCGATGACCGTCTGCTTGCTCATCAGGATCACGCCGAAGAACGCGTGGAACGGCATCGCGGCGAACATCATGCCGAGCCGGCCGAGGTACGGGATCCGCCGCGGCGACGGGTCGACGCCGATCACCGGCCAGTAGAAGACGTACCCGGCGAGCAGGAAGTGCCCGTTCATCGCCAGGTGCGCCCAGTGGTACTGCAGCGCGTTGTCGAACAGGCCGGAGAAGTACAGCGCGTAGAACGAGCCGACGAACAGCACCAGCGCCACCACCGGGTGGGTCAGGAACCGCGACACCGGCGAATGGACGAAGGCGACGAGCCACTCGCGCGGCCCCGGCGGGGCGTCCTTGCCCGCGGCCGGCAGGGCGCGCAGCGCGAGCGTCACCGGCCCGCCGAGCACGAACAGCACCGGCGCCACCATCGACAGCAGCATGTGGTTGCCCATGTGGACGCTGAACATCGCGGGCGCGTACCGGCCGATGCCCGACGACGTCGCGATCAGCAGCACCACGCACCCGGTGATCCAGGCGATGGTGCGGCCGACGGGCCAGGTGTCGCCGCGGCGCAGCAGCCGCCGCACCCCGGCGAGGTAGAGGCCGCCGAGGACGAGCGCGAAGGTGCCGTAGACCAGGTCGAAGCGGGTGTCGAAGAGCAGCCGCCACACCGTCGGCGCGCCGTCGAGGTCGTAGCCGATCAGCAGCTCGGTGGTGGACGGCTGGGTGATCGCGTCCGCCGGCGGTGGCGTCCTGGCCAGCCCGGACGCGATCCCGATGGTGACGAACATGATCAGGATCTCGACCGAGGCCAGGCGCAGCAGCTGGGCGCCACCCTTGCCGTCGACGAGGTTCGCGACCCCCTTTTCGCGCTGCTGGTGCCCGAACACTCCAAGCAGCAGCAGCGCGACCGTCTTGGCCACCACGAGCAGGCCGTAGTCGGTGGTGAACAGATCGTTCAGGCCGATCCGGACCAGCGCGTTGACCGCGCCGGAGAGCGCCATCACGATCCAGCAGACCAGGGCCAGCTTCGAGAACCGCTGCGCGGCCAGGCTCAGGTGGTCCCCGCGCCGGTACCCCAGCGCCAGCAGGGCGATCAGGCCACCGACCCACAGCGCCGCGGCGACCAGGTGGAACAGCAGGCTGTTGGTGGCGACGTCGTGCGAGCCGCCGCTGGCGGAGTGCCCGGTGACGGCGACCGGGACCAGCCCGCCGACGGCCAGGAAGAACAGCACGGCGGTCCAGCCCCACGACAGCGCGAGCCGGCAGCCGAGCGCGATGAGGATGGCGATCAGCGCCGTCCACAGCCACGCCTTCGGCTGTTCGATGGCGCCGACGAGGTCGAGCAGCGTCTGCGGATCCAGCACGTCGCCGAACGGCTTCCCGGCGGTGTCGGCGGCGGTGAAAGCGACCGAGAGCAGGGCCGCGCCGAACCACACCCAGGCGGCGATCCCCGCCGCGCGCAGGGCGCCGTAGCCTTCCGGCCCGAGCGTCCCGGACTTCTGCGGCGGCACCAGGAAGGCGGCCAGCAGCAGCGCCCCGACGCAGATCACCGACGCGCATTCGGACAGCACACGCATGACGGTGATGCCGTACTTGGTGACCAGGCCCGGGTCGGGCAGGCCGGCGATCGCGTAACCGGCCCCGCCGGTGAGCGCGATCAGGCCGATCGCGACCACGGCGGCCAGCAGGACGCCGACCACCAGCAGGGGCAGCACACTGGCCCGGCGCTGGGTGGGGACGTCGGATTTCGTGGCGGACACGCCCCTGAGGGTATGCCCCGGCCCGGTCAGGCCCGTGTGACGGGCAGGATGGAGCCGTGAAGATGATCCTGCTGCGGCACGCGGAGTCGCTCGGCAACGTCGACGAGCTCGCCTACACGCGGATCCCCGACCACGCCCTGCCGCTGACCGCCAAGGGCGAGCAGGAGGCGCGCGCGGTGGCGCCGGAGATCGCGCGCCTGCTCGACGGCGCGCGGCCCGCGGTGTACGTCAGTCCGTACCTGCGCACCCGGGAGACGTTGCGGCTGCTGGACATCCGGGCGTCGTGCGAGCGGCTGGTGCAGGAGCCGCGGCTGCGCGAGCAGGACTGGGGCAACCTGCAGGACCCGGCCGACCAGGAGGTCCAGAAGGCGCGGCGGCACGAGTTCGGGCACTTCTTCTACCGGCTGCCGTTCGGCGAGTCGGGCGCGGACGTCGACGACCGCGTCGCGGCGTTCCTCTCGGACCTGCGCCTGCGCGAGGAAAGTCACCCGGAGACGGTGCTGATCGTCTCCCACGGGCTCACGCTGCGGCTGCTGTGCCGGCGGCTCTTCGGCTGGAGCATCGAATTGTTCGAATCCCTGTCCAACCCCGCGACCTGCGAATACCGCGTCCTCACCGAGTCCGATGGCAAGTGGGTGCTGGACCGGCCGTTCGCCCAGTGGCGGGACTCACCCGACGGGGAAACCCAGCTTTAGCGGGGCGGTCAGCACGACCCGGGTGCCGTGACCGGGCGCCGAGTCGATGCGCGCGCCGCCGTCGATTTCGGCCATCCGCGCGTGGATCGAGTTCTCGATGCCGAACCCGGCGCGGCGCGCGCCGAGGTCGAAGCCGGTGCCGTGGTCGCGGACGGACACCGTGACGACGCCTTCGCGCTCTTCGAGGCACACCACGGCCTTCGCCGTCCTCGCGTGCTTCAAGGTGTTCCGCAGTGCTTCGCGGGTTGCGTCGTGAAGGGCGTTGACGACGGCTTCGGGGACGTCGGTGGGCTTCGCGAGCACGACGAGGTCGACGCGGAGGCCGTCGGCCGTCATCTCGACCGCCAGCGCACCGAGCCGGTGTTCGAGCCCGCCCGGCTCGGCGGGCGCGTCGCCGTCGAGGCTCAGCCGCAGGCGCAAGGCGTGCGCGCGGGCGGTGCGGCGGACCTGGTCGAGGCTGCCGCGCGGGTCGAGCGCGTCGCTCGGCGCGGGCAGTGCGAGGGACTCCATCACCTGCAGGACGGTGTCGTGGACGTCGCGGCGGTGCCGTTCCCGCTCGGCGGCCCGGCCGCGCTGCTCGCCCAGCCCGAGGGCGAAGCGCATGGACCCGGCGACGAGCAGCACGATGGCGAGCGCCGTCACCGCGGCCGCGACCAGGGCGAGCAGGATCCACGTCGCAGGCGCCGACGTCCCCGACACCGCTGCCATGCCATAACGCAGGAGCAGCGCACCGACGATGGCGACGGCCCCGGCGGGCGCGCCGCGCAGCAGGGTCCAGACCATGACCGTGCCCATGACGTTCGGCCAGGCCAGGGTCAGCAGCTCGGGTGAATGGGCCGCGAACACCGCGGCGGCGAAGCTCGTCACGAGCGTGTACGCGGTATCGGCGGCCAGGACCGGCCGGATCCCGGTGGCGCGGCGGAAGACCCAGCCCACTTCCAGGAGGTTCGGCACCAGGTAGAGGACGACCGCGACCCAGAGCACCGGCGCGCTCAGCGGACCGCCGGACCAGACGGCCTGCAGGAACAGGGCCAGCCGGAACGCGACCGGCACCAGCACGAGCCGCGGCACGGCGTCCCGCACGAGCGTCAGGCCGGTCCCGCCGAACCGCCCGCTTCCGCCGGCGAGCGCCCCCGCTCCGCCGAGCAGCACAACCCTCACGACGTCCTCCCCGGATCAAGGCCCCTACCTTGATCAGCCGACCTGAAATTGAAACGTCGCCGTATTCATTTCAGTTTACCGACGGGGTTCAGCTTGCCTCGCGCACCAGCGGACTGTCAACGCCCGGGGCGTGGCGGAAACGCCGGTTCCGGCACGGATTTAGTGCCCGGAACGGCTACCGGCCGATCATCGCCTCCGCTTCTTCCCGCCGCCGCGACCGGCGGGCGAAGAGCGCGGCGGGCAGGATCAAGGCCGCCACGAGCGCGACGAACACGAACGCCACGTCGTAGTCGGTCGCCTGCGCGATCCCGCCGACGATCGGCGGCCCGCCCAGGAAGCCGGTGTACGCGACAGCGGTGACGAAGCCGATCTCGCGCTCACCGCCGGTGCCGTCGCCGCGTTTCCCGGCGTCCCCGGCGAGGCTGAGGGCCATCGGGAAGGACGCGGCGAGGCCCGCGCCGGCCAGCGCGAACCCGGCGTACCCCACGGCGGCGACCGGGATCAGGGCCGCGGCGAGCAGCCCGGCGGCGGCGAGGGTGGCGCCCGCGGCGAGGCAGCGCGTCGGGCCGAACCGGCGTTGCGCCCACGGGCCCGCCAGCCGGGTCAGCGCCATGACCAGCTGGAACCCCGCGAACGCGAGAGCGGCGGCGCCCTGGCCGACGCCGCGCTCGACCGTCATCAGCAGCGCCGACCAGTCCGACGACGCCCCTTCGGCGATGGCCGAGCACAGCGCGACCGCGGCGAGCAGCCACAGCACCGGCCGGCGGATCGGCGCCCGCGCCGGCGTGACGACGGGTTCTTCGGTGTGCTGGGGGCGGATGCCCGGGACGTCGCGGATCACCAGGGCCAGCACCAGGACCGCGACGGCGGCGGCCACGCTGAGGTGGCGCGCCGGGGACCAGCCGTGACCGGCGGCGAGACCCGCGGCCAGCGAACCGGCGAGCGCGCCGAAGCTGAACCCCGCGTGGAAGACGGACATCACCGGCTTGCCCAGGCGACGTTCGACCACGACGCCGGCGACGTTCATCGCGACGTCGAGCATCCCGACGCTCGCGCCGATCACCAGCAGCGCCCCGGCCAGCAGCGGGACGGTGGGGGCGAACCCGATCAGCACCAGCGAACCGGCGGCCATCGCGGTGCTCCCGGCGACGACCGCCCTGGCGCCGGCCCGTTCGATCAGCCGTCCGGACACCGAGGCGGCGGCGAGCATGCCGACGCTGGCCCCGAGCAGGGCCAGGCCGAAGACGCCGGGTGAGGCGTGCACCTGCGCGGTCAGTGCGGGCGTGCGCGACGCCCACGACCCCAGCGCGAGCCCGTTGAGGGCGAAGACGGTGAACACCGCGATCCGGTCCCGCATGCCTTCAGCGTGACTTAAGCGCTTCAGAAAGTCCACCGCGTAGTGGTTAGACTGCGCGGATGACCCGGCGGCGCCGTCCCACGCTCGACGACGTCGCCGGCGCCGTCGGTGTCTCGCGCGCGACGGTTTCGAACGCCTACAACCGGCCGGACCAGCTGTCCGCCCGGCTGCGGGACGAGGTCCTGCGGGTGGCGGCCGAGCTGGGCTACCCCGGTCCGGACCCGACCGCGCGCAGCCTCGCGACCAGCCGCACGGGCGCGATCGCGGTCCTGCTGGACACATCGCTGTCGATGGCGTTTTCGGACCCGGCGCTATACCTGACGCTGGACGCGCTGGCGCGGGTGATCGACCCGGGCGGCCATGCGCTGCTGCTCCTGCCCGGCGGCGCTTTCGGCGGGCCGGCGGCCGACCGCGTGCTCACCGCGCAGGCCGACATCGCGATCGTGTACTCGCTGCCCGACGGGGCTCCTTCGCTGGAGGCGGTGCGCACGCGGGGGTTGCCGCTCG
Organism: Amycolatopsis sp. NPDC003731; assembly: GCF_053586895.1. Taxonomy (NCBI): domain Bacteria; kingdom Bacillati; phylum Actinomycetota; class Actinomycetes; order Pseudonocardiales; family Pseudonocardiaceae; genus Amycolatopsis; species Amycolatopsis sp. NPDC003731. Next base: position 14,451 of record NZ_JBSFNC010000183.1, read on the forward strand.
TGGTGATCGACCAGCCGCTGCTGCCCGGCACGGCGCGGGTCGGCTGCGCGGACCGGGCCGGGGCGGCAGCGGCCGCGCGGCACCTGCTGGACCTGGGACACCGGCGGTTCGGGATCTTCGCCGCGTGCAGCCACCTCCGGCCGGGCGGGGGTGCGCTGACCGTGGCGGAGGCCTCGGCGGCGCCGTTCCACGACGTCCGGGAACGGCTGGGCGGCTACCTGGACGAGGTGGGGTCGTGTCCGGTCGTCGTCGAGGAGGCGGCCGGGCTCAGCGCGGAGAGCGCGATGGCGGGGGCGTTCGCGCTGCTGGGGACGTCACCGCGGCCGACGGCGGTGCTGTGCATGTCCGACCAGCTGGCACTGGCGGTGCTGGCCGCGGCCCGTGAGCTGGGGATCAGCGTGCCGGGTGAGCTGTCGGTCGCGGGTTTCGACGACAGCCCGCCGGCGTCGTGGTCGTCGCCGCCGCTGACCACGGTCCGGCAGGACCTCGCGGCCAAGGGGCGGATCGCCGGGGAATTGGCGCTGGGGCTGCTGGACGGTTCGGCGCCTGCGCCGGTGCCGGTCGAGGTACCGGTTTCGCTGGTCGTGCGCGGGAGCACGGGACCCGCTTAGCACTGCCTCGGTTGTTCGGCAAGGCCGTTTTTCTCGGCTGTGGACAACCTTTCCCTCGCCGCGCGGTTGTCCACAGATTCGAAATCCCGGGCTGACAAAGCCAGTCCCGCCCGCCAATCTGGAATCACACGTTCACCGCGGCCCGGCCGCGATTCCGGAGGGGAAATCCACCATGTCTTCACGTCGTCTTCGTTCCCGCCTGCCGCACATCGTGGCCCTGGCCATGGTCGGGCTGCTGACCAGCGTCGGAGCCGCGCACGCGGACACGGACCCGGGCTGCCGCAAGGGCGAGTTCTGCCTGTGGCCGTCCGACGGTTACGCCGGCGAAATCCAGCGGTTCGACCTGCGCTCGGCCAATACCGGGGAATGCCTGCCACTGCCCGAAGGATTCGACGGGTCGTCGTTCGCGAATTTGATGACCCGCGACGTCACGGTGTACCAGGACGAGGAATGCTCGACGGAAGGAGATTTCGTCACCTATCCGGGTGGCGGCACGTACGTCCCGAACGCGCCATTCCTGGTCCGGGGCATCCAGATCTGGGAGTAACTCTGACCCGGGCCTCGCAAAGCCGCCCGCTCCGAGGAGGGAGCCGGCTCGCGGCGGCGGCCGGGCCCGACCGGGGCCGCTCCCCCGAAGCGGCCCCACCCGTGGGCGCGCCCCCTGCGGCAG
>NZ_JBSFNC010000184.1:0-15704 GCF_053586895.1 Amycolatopsis sp. NPDC003731
GCCGGGGCTGGGCGGCGGGCGTTGGGTGTCGGGCTGTGGCGGGATCGGCGGGGCGAGCGGGGAGTGGCTCGGCGTGGGTGGGAATGCGTTCGGGGCCCGGGCCAGGTTCTGGCCGAGGCACTGGTGGATCCCGTGGCCGAAGGTGATGTGGTGGCGGTCGCCGCGGTGGGCGTCGAACGTGTCCGCGTCGGCGAAGCGCTCCTCGTCGCGGTTGCTGGAACCGAGGGCCAGCACCACGCCATCGCCCGCCTTGATCGTGACGCCGCCGATCTCGATGTCCTCCTTGGCCACCCGGACCATCACGTCGAAGATCGGGTAGTAGCGCAGGATCTCCTCGACCGTCGAGACGATCAGGCCCGGGTCGGCCTGCAGTTCGGCGATGACCTCCGGGCGCTGCAGCAGGCCGATGGTGCCGAGGGCGATCGCGTTGATCGTCGTCTCGTGGCCGCCGATGAGCAGGTTCTGCGCCATGCCGACCAGCAGGTCGTGCGTGTACACCCCGGTGCCGCGGTTGCGGACGATCAGCCGGCCGAGCACGTCGTCGCTCGGCGCCAGCTCCTTCTCCGTGACCAGTTCGTCCAGGAACTTGTTGAGGTCGTCGGCCGCCGCCAGCTGCTGTTGCGGGGTGCTGCCCGGCAGCTGCAGGACCAGGGTGCGGTCCTGGAAGAACTCCCGGCTGTCCAGCGGGACGCCGAGCAGCTCGCAGATCATCCGCGACGGCACCTGCGTCGCCAGGTCGCTGACCAGGTCGGCCGGCGGCCCCGCGGCGAGCATCGCGTCGATCCGCTCGTCCACGATCTGCTGGATGATCGGGCGCAGCGTGTTGATCCGGCGGAGGGTGAACTCGTTGGCCAGCATCTGCCGGGGCGCGGTGTGCTCCGGCAGGTCCAGCGCGAGCAGCGACTTGGCCTGGGCGCTGAACCCCTTGCGCAGCACCTGCTGCACCGGCCGGCGCAGCGGGAAGTTCGGGTGGCTGCGGTCGGCGCTCATCCGTTCGTCGACCAGCAGCGCCCGGACGTCGGCGTGCCGGGTGACCAGCCAGGCCTCCTGCTCGGTCGGCAGCGAGACCTTGATGATCGGGTCCTCGGCGCGCAGCCGGCGGTACTCGGCGGCCGGTTCCGGCGGTGCCGGGCGTTCCAGCGGGAAGGCCACCGGGCAGCGGGCGTCGAGGGTCGTTTCAGTCATGTGTACTCCATTGTGTGACGTTCTCCCTCTCGCCGGACCCGCCGGCGATCAGGCGGGCGAGGGCCACCGCGCCGCGCAGGGAGGACAGGCCGCCCAGCGCGGCCGGTGCCAGCGGCAGCGGGGACAGTCCGGGGCGGGCCAGCGTGCCGAGGTGCGCGGCCACCCGGCCGGTCAGCGAAGGGAATCCGGCCGCGAACCCGCCGCCGAGCAGGGCGCGCTCCGGGTGGACGAGCTCCTGGACGCTCGTCACCGCGGCGGCCAGCGCCCGGGCCGTCGTGTCGATCGCCTCGATCGCCCACGGCTGTTCGCCGCGCACCGCCTCGCGCAGGTCGTCGAACGTGACGTCCGCCCCGCGCAGCGCTTCGGCGCGGCGGAGGGTCGCCGGGCCGGAGGCGAGCGCCTGGAGGCAGCCGCGGCGGCCGCAGACACACCGCGTGCCGTCCGGTTCGACGAGCACGTGCCCGATCTCGAACGAGCCGCGGCCGAGGCCCGGGCACGGCACGCCGCCGAGGACCAGGCCGCCGCCGATGCCGGTGCCGATTCCCACGTACAGCAGGTTTTCGCAGCCCGAAGCCTGCGCTTCGGCGAGCGCGCCGAGGTCGCCGTCGTCCGCCCAGGCGACGGCCGCCTCGGGAAACAGCTTGTGCAGCACCGCTTTCAGGTCAATGTCCGTCCATTCCGGACGGCTCGGCCAGGTGACGACCCGGCCGTCCGGGCCGACCGTGCCGGGCATCGCGACCCCGACCGCCTCCAGCGGCCCGCCGAGGCGGTCGCGCAGCCCGGCCACGTGCGCGGCCAGCTGCGCGAGGTCGGCCTCGGCGCGGTGCCGGGGACCCCAGCCGAACGACGTCTCCTCGACGCACGCGGTGCCGGTTTCGACGCGGAAGGCGACCTTGGTGCCGCCGACGTCGATGCCGAGGTGGTACGGGGTGCGCACGTCGGTCAGCGGCCGGGCACCGACGGGCAGAGCGCGAGCAGGTCGGCCGGCTGCCGCAGCACCACGTCCGGACCGGCGGCGAGCAGCTCGCCGATGTCGTCCGGGGGCGCCCACAGCGCGGCGGCCGAAGCGACACCGGCCCCGCGCGCGCTGGCCAGGTCGGTGGGCGCGTCGCCGATCATGATGGCCCGCTCCGGCTCGATGTCCATCAGGGTGAGGGCGTGCCGCACGATGTCGGGGGCCGGCTTGGGCCGGGCGACCTCGTCGGAGCCGATGACGTGCTCGAAGAACGGCAGCAGGCCGAGGTTGTCCAGCAGGGACCGGGCCCGCGGCCCGCTCTTGCCGGTGGCGATGGCCAGCCGCAGCCCGCGCGCCCGCAGCGTCACCAGCAGCTCGGTGACGCCGTCGAAGACCTGGACCTCGCCGGCGAGGCGGTAGCTCTCGCGGACGAAGGGTTCCTCCATCTCCAGCGGCAGGTCCATGATCCGCATGATGTCCGGGAAGTAGCGGCCGAGGTGGCGCCGGTACTCCTCGAAGGGCGCGGGGCCGTCGCCGACGACTTCGGCGTAGGCGATGGCGAAGGCCTCGCTCATCACCGCGAAGCTGTCGACGACGACGCCGTCGAGGTCGAAGATGACCGCGTGCCGGACCGGTACCGAGGGATCGGCCCCGGTGTCCGGCCGATCGACGATCGGGAAAGTCATGGAGCGCCCTCTCTACTGGTACGCCGGGACCGCGCCCCGCACCGAACCGGCGGAGGCGTAGAAGTCCTCGATCATCGAGACGATCGGCCGCGCTTCGGCGACGGCCCGGCCGCGGCTGCCCGGGTCGGCCAGCATCGCGGCGAGGTCGCTCACCTGGCGCGTGTACTCGACGCCGATCCGCTCGATCGGCACCGGCAGCTGCGTGGTGGTGCCCTCGCGAGTCACCGTCAGCACCGGCTCGGGCTCGCGGTTGGGGCTGAAGCCGAAGGTGCACCGCAGGTCCGCGGTGCCGGCGCTGCCCTCGACGTGGATCACCGAGACGTCCCGCGCCTGGTGCGAGGCCCAGCTCGCGCGCAGCGAGACCGAGACGCCGTCGTCCCGGACCAGGAAGCCGCGCGCGGTGTCCTCGACGTCGGCGGCGTCGGCGCCCAGCTGGTCCTGCCGCCAGGCCGCGCGCCAGGCGCCCGCGTTGACGAAGTCGTCCGACGTCACGCCGATGACCTGGGTGAAGGCGGCCGGCCCGAGCAGGAACGCGAGCGTGTCGAGCAGGTGCCAGCCGAGGTCGTACAGCGCTCCCCCGCCGGCCTTCTCGCGCTGGGTGAACCAGCCGCCCGCGCGCGGCACACCGCGGGCCCGGATCCAGCCCATCGCGACGTGCCGGATGTCGCCCAGGTCCGGGAGGACGTCCCGCAGCGCGCCGACGTCACCGCGGTAACGGGCGGCGCTGCCGGCCAGCAGCATGCCGCCGCTGCGTTCGGCCGCCGCGAGGACGTCGATCTCGGCCGAGGTCAGGCAGACCGGCTTCTCGAGGAAGACGGAGATCCCGGTGGCGAGCAGCGCGCCCGCCACCTCGGTGTGCAGGTAGTTGGGCACGGCGACGACGGCGAGGTCGACGTCGCGCGCGGTCAGCGCGGACACCGCGGGGTGCGTCGGGATGCCGGTCGCCTTCGTGAACGCCTGCCGGGACGCCGGGTCGGCGTCGACCGCGGCCACCACCTCGAAGTCGGCGTGCTCGCGCAGCAGGGGCAGCCACAGCTCCCGCCCGGCCCAGCCGAGCCCGACCACCGCGGCCCGGACGCTCATGCCCGCGCCACTTCGGCGGCGATGATCTCCGCGGTCGCCTGCAGCACCGGCTCGTCGGCCAACAGCACCCGGTGGTGCAGCCAGACGCAGTCCCGGCTGATCGCGTCGGTGTTCGGGCAGCGTTCCGCGATCGCGTCGACGCTCTCGCCGGGGGCGCCGAGCTCCCAGAAGGCGTCGGTGCGGTAGATCGCGCGGAACGCGGCGAAGGCGGGCAGGCCGGCTTCGACGAGCCGGTCGACCAGCGCGTTGCGCCGCTCCTCGGTGAACCCGGGGACGCGGAACATGGCCATGTAGTGGGAGTTGCGGTCGGCGCGCACGTCGCCGCCCTGGGGCACGACGCCGTCGATCTCGCCGAGCAGCCGGGACAGCAGCGTCCAGCGCTCGTCGCGGACGGCGATCTGCTCGTCGAGGCGGGCCAGCTGCGCGCGCAGCACGGACGCGGAGAACTCGTTGAGCCGCATGTTGGAGCCGGCGATCTTGTGCAGGTACCGGCGGTCTTCGCGGGGACGGCCGCAGCTGTGCCGGAGGAACGCCGTCTCGTACTTCTCGGTCTCGCCCTCGGGGAAGACGACCGCGCCGCCTTCGCCGGCGGTCATCAGCTTGCCGTTCTGGAAGCTGAAGGTGGCGATGCTGTCCAGCTCGCCGACGCGCTTGCCCTGCCAGCGGGCGCCGTGCGCGTGCGCGGCGTCCTGCAGCAGCGCGACGCCGGTGTCGGCGGAGATCTTCGCCAGCGCGTCCATGTCGGCGATCAGCCCGGCCATGTGCACCGGCATGATCACCTTGGTGCGCGGGGTGACGGCGGCCACGGCCGCCTCCGGGTCGAGGTTGTAGGTGGCCGCGTCGACGTCGACCGGGACGGTGACCGCGCCGAGCCGCTGGGCCGCCTGCGAGGAGGAGATGAAGGTGAAGGCGGGCACGATGACCTCGGTGCCCGGGCCGACGCCCATGACCTGCAGGGCGAGTTCCAGCGCGTGCGTGCCGTTCGTGACCGCCAGCGCGTGCGCGGCGCCGTGGTGGGCGGCGAACTCGCGCTCGAAGGAGTTCACCTCGTCCCCGCCCATGCGCCACCACTGACCCTGTTCGAGCGCGCGGACCAGGCCGTCCCGCTCGGCGTCGTCGTACTGCGGCCACGCGGGGAATTCCGGTGCCTTTCGCGCGTTCATGGTTCTCCGAATCTCCGCTGGGGTTCGAATGGCAGAAAATAGCCCGTGCCGTGTCCGGAATGCTGCGAAATATCAGCGTCAAGACCAGGCTAGGTCGGCGCTGACACCCTCACATCCCCCGGCTTGGTAGTGCCGATCTTCAGCCCAGGCCGAAGAAAGCGCGGTAGGAGTCCAATTGCCCGCCGAGCATGTGGATTCCATAGTGGACGTCGTGGCCGAGGGCGGCCGCTTCGCGCAGAAGGCGGGTTTCGCGCGGTTTCATGATGATGTCGGCGACCACGCAGCCCGGCGCCAGCTCCTCCGGCCGGAACGGCAGCGGGTCGTCGGGACGCAGGCCCAGCGGCGTCGCGTTGACGACGAGCTCGGCGCCCGCGGTGTCCGGCTCGGCCGACACCGACGTCCGGCCCGGCCAGTGCGCGTCCAGCCGGGCTTGCAACGCCGTCAGTTTCGCGGTGTCCGGGTCGCACACCGCGAGCCGGTCGGCGCCCGCGGCCAGCACCGCGGCCGCGATGGCGCTGCCCGCACCACCCGCGCCGACGAGGGCGACCGGCCGGGCCTTCGGGTCGTGGCCGGCTTCGACGAGCCCGGCCACGAAGCCGGTGCCGTCGAAGTTCTCGGCGTACCACCGGCCGTCGGCTTCCCGGCGCAGCGCGTTGGCGCTGCCGGTGATCTCCACCATCGGGCTGCACCGGTCGGCGAGCCCGGCCAGGGCCACCTTGTGCGGCACGGTGACGAAGATGCCGTCGAGGTTGCCCACCGCCTTCAGCCCGGCGACGATCCGCTCCAAGTCCGGCGCCGGCGCGTGCACCGGGACGAGCACGGCGTCGACGCCGAGGTCCGCGAAGAGCGGGTTCAGCAGCCCGGGCGACTGGACCTGCGCGACCGGATCGCCCAGCACGACGTACAGGCGGGTGGTGCCGCTGATGGTCATCTCGGCCTTCCCGCTGCGGCTAGCGCAGCATCTTCCCGATCGCGTGGGCGAGTTCGACCGACTGGTCGGCGTTGAGCCGCGGGTCGCAGGCGGTCAGGTAGCGGTCCGGCAGGTCGGCCTCCGCGATGCCCGCGGCCCCGCCGAGGCACTCGGTCACGTCGTCGCCGGTCACCTCGACGTGGATGCCGCCCGGGTGGGTGCCGAGCGCCCGGTGGACGGCGAAGAAGCCGGCGAGCTCGTCGGCGACGTGGCCGAAGTGCCGGGTCTTGTAGCCGTTGCCCGAGGTGCGGGTGTTGCCGTGCATCGGGTCGCACTGCCAGATCACCTCGTGCCCGGAGGCGGCGACCTTCTCCACGATCGGCGGGAGCAGCTCGCGGACGTGGGCGTGCCCCATCCGGCTGACCAGCGTCAGCCGGCCCGGCGTGCGGTCCGGGTCGAGCCGCCGCACGTATTCGACGGCCTGTTCCGGTGTGGTGGACGGCCCCAGCTTCAGGCCGATCGGGTTGGCCAGCAGCTCCGCGAACGCGATGTGGGCGCCGTCGAGCTGCCGGGTGCGCTCGCCGATCCACAGGAAGTGCGCCAGCCCGCTGGACAGCCGCGGTTCCGGCCCGCCGGTGTCCGCCGACAGGACGGCCCGCTCGTAGTCGAGCAGCAGCATTTCGTGGCTGACGTACATCTCGCTCGGTGTCCCGAATGACTCATTCGGGACGTGCGAGGTCCCCAATGAGTCATTCGCGACCTCGCGGCCGGCGAACCGGGGTTCACTGCGGTGGGACGCACCGGCGAGCGCCGGCAGCGGCTCCTCGATGCCCTCGGCGCAGAGCTTGCGGACGAGGTCCATCGCGCTGGCCGCGTGGGCGTAGGCCATCAGCATCCGGTGCGGGTCGGGGGTCCGGGCCGCGGCCGTGCACTCCGGGGAGTTCACGATGTCGCCGCGGTAGACCGGCAGTCCCAGCGAGTCGACGGTCTTGGACCGCGGCTTGGCGAACTGCCCGGCCATCCGGGCGATCTTGACCACCGGCAGGCCGGCCGCTTCGGCCAGCACTTCGCTCATCCGCTCCAGCAGGCCCAGGTTGGCCCGCAGGTGCGGTTCGGTGTTGCCGGCGAACGTCTCCGCGCAGTCCCCGCCCTGCAGCAGGAACGCCTCGCCGCGGGCGACCGACGCGAGGCGGGCGCGCAGCCGCGCGGTCTCCTCCGGCGCCACGATCGGCTCGGCGTTGTGCAGCAGTTCGACCACCGCTTCCGCCCGGGCGGCGTCCGGCCAGCACGGCTGCTGCGCGGCCGGCTTGGCCAGCGCCGCGCTCAGGCGGCCGGCCAGCACCCGGTCGGCCGCCGGGCCGGTGAGCAGCCGCTTCACGTCGCCGCCGCTTCCGTCGCCCCCACCAGGTTCTCCAGGCGGTCGCGGGGCATCCCGGCCAGGACGTCCGTGACCACCTCCGGTGGCACGTCGCTCACCAGCTCCGCGCCCCGCGGCCCGGTCAGCACGAAGGCGAGCCCGGTGATCGCCTTCTTGTCCCGGTGCATCTGACGCACGAGCACCGCCGGGTCGACGTCCTCGGGCAGCGCGGCCGGCAGGCCGTAGTGGCGGACGACGTCGAGGTGTTCGTCCACACCGGACTGGTCGATCCGGCTCAGCGCGCCCGCCAGCCGGCCCGCGAAGACCGTGCCGATGGCCACCGCCTCGCCGTGGCGCAACGCGAAGTCCGTGGCGATCTCCAGCGCGTGGCCCAGTGTGTGGCCGTAGTTCAGCAGGTGCCGCAGCCCGGTGTCGCGCTCGTCCTGCGCGACGATGCCCGCCTTGAGGGTGACGCTGGCGGCGATCTGCTCCGGCAGCGGCAGCCCCCGCAGGTCGGGTGCGCCGATGAAGTGGCAGCGGGCGATCTCGCCGAGGCCGTTCAGCAGCTCCCGCCGCGGCAGGGTGGTCAGGTAGTCGGTGTCGCACAGCACCGCGCTCGGCTGCCAGTACGCGCCGACGAGGTTCTTGCCCGCCGGCAGGTTCACCGCCGTCTTCCCGCCGACACTGGCGTCCACCTGCGCGAGCAGGGACGTCGGCAGGTGGACCACGGCGACCCCCCGGTGGTACAGCGCGGCCGCGAGCCCGACCACGTCGGTGGTCGTACCGCCGCCGCAGGAGACGACGACGTCGGACCGGGTCAGCCCGAACCGCGCGAACTCACCGCACAGCTCTTCCACTGTGGACAGCCGTTTGTCCGGCTCGCCGTCCCGCGCCGGCAGCAACAGCGTCTCGACGCCGGTGTCCGGCACCCACTCCGCCGGGCGGGCCGAGACGACCACGGCCCGCTGGGCGCCGAGCCGCCGGATAACCCCGGGCAGCGAGTGCCGCACCCCGGGGCCGACGAGCACGTCGTAGGAACGTTCTTCCAGGCGTACCGGGATCGTCGTCGTCACGGCGAGGGCTCCCGCGGCTCCGGCAGCGTCAGGTAGGGCAGGTCGGCGATCCGGGAGACCGGCTCGCTGCCGTGGTGGAGGTATTCGCCGCCGTAGAAGAAGTTCAGGTAGGGGACGTAGTGCTGCCGGTACGCGGTCCGGCACAAGCCGGCGAACTTCGCCAGCAGGCCCTCTTTTTCCGTCATCGTCGTGCCTTTCCCCAGTTCAGCCGAGGTCGCCGGACAGCACCCCGGCCACCAGCGTCCGGTGTTCTTCGTCGTCGGTGATCGTGCGGACCTGCTCGCGGCCGTTCTCGACCGTCAGGTAGCGGCGCTGCCGCAGGAAGACCTGGCCGGTCGCGGTCGCCCGGCCGCACAGGGTTTCCTGCGTGTCGGTGCGGGTGGTGTCCCCGACCAGGGCCCGGAAGTTGTCCTCCAGCTCCTTCCAGTCGCTCCACTGCCGCGGTTGCGTGGTGAAGGTGTAGACGACGCTCCAGCGGGTGACCGCGCCCCGGCGTTGCAGCGCGTACCCGGTTTCCCGCTCCGCCAGCCGGAACTGGCTCCCGTACTGGGTCTGCACCGCGGGCGAGACCGCCAGCGGCTCGACGTAGGTGGGGCCGGGGTAGCCGACGTCCACGAGCCAGTCGCCGCCGTCCAGGGTGACCAGGTTGAACATGTGCTCGACGTCGGTCGCGAAGGTCTCCCGGCCCTCGGCGGTGCTGCCCGCGAGCGGCGTGACGTCGTAGCCCAGTTCGGTGAGGAGCCGGTGGAACAGCCGGTTCAGGTGGTAGCAGGCACCGCCCTTGCCTTCGGCGATGCTGGTCACGAACACGTCGTCCTCGTCGAGGTCGACGACGTCGACCGCGTCCCGCAGCTGGTAGGCGAGGCTGTTGTACGGGATCGCCATCAGGTGGTGCTTCTGCAGCTTCGCGAGCGTCTCGAGGTCCACGCCGGTTTCGCCGGCGCAGCCGATCCGCTGGAGGTAGGTCTCCACGTCGAACAACGTCCATCCACCTTCTTTCAGAGCAGCTCGGTCAGGTGCGCGGCGAGCAGGGCCGGCGTCGGGTGGTCGAAGACGACGCTGGGCGCGATCTTCCGTTCGGTGCGGGCGCGCAGCCGGTTGCGGAGTTCGATCGCGGTGAGCGAGTCGAAGCCGATCTCGAACAGGCCCTGGTCCGGGTCGACCTGGTGGGCGGCGCGGTAGCCCAGCACCGCGGCCACCTGGGCGCGCACCAGCTCCAGGAGGACCTTCGCCCGCTCGGCCGGTTCGAGCCCGGCGAGCCGGCCGGCCCAGTCTTCGTCCACTGTGGACGCTGTGCGGGCCTGCTGCCGGCTCGGGCGGACCAGGCCGCGCAGCAGGTGCGGCACCTCGGTGCCGGACGCCGCTTCGGCCCGCAGGCCGCGCAGGTCGAGCTGGGCGGGCACCAGCTGCGCCGCCCCGGACCCGATGGCGGCGTCGAACAGGTCCATGCCGTCGGCGGGGTTCATGGCGACCAGGCCACCGCGCCGGGTCATCCGGGCCCGGCCGGCTTCGTCGGTGCCGGCCGCCATGCCGCCGGTGGTCTGGTCCCACAGGCCCCACACCAGCGACTGGCCCGGCAGGCCCGCCGCGCGCCGGTGGGCCATCAGCCCGTCCAGGTAGGCGTTCGCCGCGGCGTAGCTGCCGCTGCCGGCGCCCATGAACACCGCGGACACCGAGGAGTAGACGACGAACGCGTCGAGGTCCAGGTCGCGGCTCAGTTCGTCGAGGTGGCGGACCGCGTCGACCTTGGGCGCGAACACTTCGGCCAGCCGATCCGGGGTGACCGTCCCGATCACCCCGGCGTCCGGGACGCCGGCCGTGTGGACGACGGCGGCCGGCCGGTGCTCGGCCAGCAGCGCGGCCACCTGGTCCCGGTCGGCGACGTCGCAGGCGGCGACCGCGACGTCGGCGCCCAGTGCGGTGAGGTCGGTGACCAGGTCCTTCGCGCCCTCGGCGTCCAGGCCGCGGCGGCTGGCCAGCACGAGCTGCCGGACGCCGTGCCGCTCGACCAGGTGCCGGGCGGCCAGGCCGCCGAGCGACCCGGTGCCGCCGGTGATCAGCACCGGCCCGCGGGTCGTGAACCCGGCGGGCGAGTCCAGCCGGGCCACCCGGGCGAGCCGCGGGATGGCCACCGTCGTGCCGCGGACCGCGACCTGGGGTTCGCCGTCGGCCAGCACCGAAGCCAGCAGCGGCGGCACGTCGGCGCCCGGCTCGACGTCGAGCAGGACGATCCGGTCCGGGTTCTCCGCCTGGGCGGCCCGGACCAGCCCCCACACCGCGGCCGCGGCCGGGTCGGTCACCACGCCGTCGCCGGCGGGCACCGCGCCCCGGGTCACGATCGCGAGCTTCGCCGCCTCCAGCCCGCCGCCGGCCAGCCAGCACTGGACGACGTCGAGCACCCGGACGGTGAGCGCCAGCGCCTCGCCCTCGCCCGCTTCCATGACGGCCACCGCCGGGGCCTCGGCCACGCCGGTCTCGACGTCGTCGGCCAGGGTCGCCACCTCTTCCGCGGTGGCGACCGGAACCCACGACGGCACCGGCGCCGAAGTGTCCACAGAGGACAACGGCGTCCAGTCCACCCGGAACAGCGAACCGGCGCCCGCCGGGCCCGCCGCCGTCGTGAGCTGGTCGTTCGAGACCGGACGGCCGACCAGGGAATCCAGCGTGACGACCAGGCCGCCGGTCTCGTCCACGGCCTCCAGGGACAGGCTGTCCCGCTCGGGCTTGGCGACGCGCACCCGCAGCACCGAGGCACCGGCCGCGTGCAGCCGCAGCCCGTTCCACGCGAACGGCAGCCGCACCTCGTCGCCGTAGGACTCGGTGTCCGCGGCGGCGCTGACCATCGTCGAGTGCAGGGCCGCGTCGAGCAGGGCCGGGTGGATGCCGAACCGGCCGGCTTCCGCGTCTTCGGGCAGGGCGATCTCGGCGAAGGTTTCGTCCCCGCGCCGCCACACCGCCCGCACGGCCCGGAACGTCGGCCCGTAGCCGTAACCGACGTCCGCGAGCACGTCGTAGGCACCGCTGATGTCAATGGGCTTCGCCTCGGGCGGCGGCCAGGCCGCGAAGTCGAACGCGGCGGTCCCCCGCGGCCGGTCGTCCGGCTGGAGGACGCCGGTGGCGTGCCGGACCCAGCTGTCGGCGTCTTCGCGCAGGGAGTAGAGGTCCACCGTGCGCGAGCCGTCCGCGCCGGGGCCGCCGAGGGCGACCTGCACGCGGACCCCGCCGCGGCGGGGCACCACCAGCGGCGCCTCGATGACCAGCTCGTCGAGCACCGGGCAGCCGGCTTCGTCGCCGGCCCGCACGGCCAGCTCGACCAGCCCGGTACCGGGGACGATGACGACGTCCCGGACCGCGTGGTCGGCCAGCCAGGGGTGCGTCCGCAGCGACAGCCGCGAGGTGAAGACCAGGCCGTCGGACTGCGGCAGCTCGACGACCGCGCCCAGCAGCGGGTGGTCGGCCCCGGCCAGGCCGAGCGAGACGGCGTCGGAAGCGGTGTCCGCGGCGCGCAGCCAGTAGTGCTCGTGGTCGAAGGCGTACGCCGGCAGGTCCGCGCGGGTGGGCGGCACGAGGGATGGCCAGTCGACGTCGACCCCGCGGACGAACAGCTCGGCCATCGACGACAGCAGCCGCCGGAGGCCGCCGTCGTCGCGCCGGAGGGTGCCGGTGACGACGGCCGTGGCGTCTTCGGTGAGTTCGGTGATCGGCTGCACCAGCACCGGGTGCGCGCTCACTTCGACGAACACGCCGTGGCCCTGCTCGATCAGAGCTTCCACGGCCGGGCCGAACCGCACCTGGCCGCGCAGGTTCCGGTACCAGTAGCCGCCGTCGACGACCCCGGCACCGGTGATCCACTCGCCGGTGAGGGTGGAGAGGAACGGCACCAGCGGCGCCCGCGCGTCGAGCCCGGCCAAGGCTTCGGCCAGGGTTTCCTCGATGTCCTCGACGTGCCGGGTGTGCGAGGCGTAGTCCACCGCGATCTGCCGGACGCGGACGCCTTGGCCGGTCAGCGTTTCGAGGGCTTCGGCGAGCGCTTCGGCGTCCCCGGCGACCACCACCGACGTGGGGCTGTTGACCGCGGCCACCTCGACCCGGTCCGCCCACGGCGCCAAGCGCGTGACGGCGTCTTCTTCGCTCAGCGCGACCGAAGCCATGCCGCCGCGGCCGGAGAGCTTCGCGGCGATGGCCTGGCTGCGCAGGGCGACCACCTTCGCCGCGTCTTCGAGCGAGAGCGCGCCGGACACGCACGCGGCGGCGATTTCGCCCTGGGAGTGGGCGACCACCGCGTCCGGGACGACCCCGGCCGCCGACCACACCGCGGCCAGGCCGACCATCATCGCGAAACTCGCGGGCTGGAGGACGTCCACCCGGTAGAGCAGCCCGGGGCCTTCGCCGCGCAGGACGTCGAGCAGCGACCAGTCGACCCACGGCTCCAGCGCGGCCGCGCACTCGGCGATCCGCTCGGCGAACACCGGGGACGCGTCCAGGAGCTCCCGGCCCATGCCCGCCCACTGCGTCCCCTGGCCCGGGAACACCCAGACGAGCTTGCCCGGCAGGCCGGACGCGGGCACCCGGCCGGTGACCAGGCCCGGCGCGTCCTCGCCGCGGGCGAGGGCGGCCAGTCCGGTGCGGGCCTCCTCGGCCGTCACCGCCACGACGACCGCACGCTCGCCGAACCGGGCACGGCCCGGGAGGGCACCGGCGACGTCGGCGAGGGCCTGGTCGTCCAGGACATCGGCCAGCCGGGCGGCCTGCCCGGCGAGGGAACCGGCGCTGCGGGCCGTCACGACCAGCGGCACCACCCCGCCGTCGTGCGGTCCGGCGACCGGCTCGGGTCCGGCGGGCGCTTCTTCGATGATCAGGTGGGCGTTGGTGCCGCTGATCCCGAACGAGGACACCCCGGCCCGGCGGGGACGGCCGTTCCGGGGCCACTCCCGGGCCTCGGTCAGCAGCGAGACCGCCCCGGCGGACCAGTCGACCTGGCTGGTGGGCCGGTCCACGTGCAGGGTGGGCGGCATGACGCCGTGCCGCAGCGCCTGCACCACCTTGATCACCCCGGCGACCCCGGCGGCCGACTGCGTGTGCCCGAAGTTCGACTTCACCGACCCCAGCCACAGCGGCCGCTCCGGGTCGCGGTCCTTGCCGTAGGTGGCCAGCAGGGCCTGCGCCTCGATCGGGTCGCCCAGCGCCGTCCCGGTGCCGTGGCCCTCCACGATGTCCACATCGGACGGTTGCAGGCCGGCCCCGGCGAGGGCGCGGCGGATGACCCGCTGCTGCGACGGCCCGTTCGGGGCGGTCAGTCCGTTGGACGCGCCGTCGGAGTTGACCGCGCTGCCGCTCAGCACGGCCAGGACGCGGTGCCCGCGTTCGCGCGCCACCGAAAGCCGCTCCAGCACGACGATCCCGACACCCTCGGCCCAGCCCGTGCCGTCCGCGCCGTCGGCGTAGGCCTTGCACCGGCCGTCGCCGGCCAGGCCGCGCTGCTTGGCGAATTCCACGAACGTGCCGGGCGTGCCCATCACCGTGACGCCGCCGGCCAGGGCCATCGAGCACTCGCCCTGCCGCAGGGCCTGCCCGGCCAGGTGCATCGCGACCAGCGACGACGAGCACGCCGTGTCGATCGTGACCGCCGGTCCTTCGAAGCCGAAGACGTAGGACACGCGGCCCGACACGACGCTCGACGCGCCCGCAGTGCTGGCGTAGCCCTCCAGGTCTGCGGCGTCCGCGCCCATTCCGTAGCCCTGGTTGGACACGCCGGCGAACACCCCGACGTCGGCGCCCTTGAGCGAGCTCGGGTCGATCCCGGCCCCTTCCAGGGCTTCCCAGGAGGCTTCCAGCAGCAACCGCTGCTGCGGGTCCATCGCCAGCGCCTCGCGCGGCGAGATGCCGAAGAAGCCCGCGTCGAACAGGCCCGCGCCTTCGAGGAAGCCGCCCCGGCTGGTGTACGTCGTGCCCGAGTGGTCGGGGTCGTCGTCGAACAGGTTCTCCAGGTCCCAGCCGCGGTCCTCGGGGAAGGGGGACAACCCTTCGAGACCGTCACGCACCAGGCGCCACAGGCCTTCGGGGTCGGTGACGCCGCCGGGCAGCCGGCACGCCATGCCGACGATCGCGATCGGCTCGCCGGCGTCCGCGGCGGTCACCGCCACGGCCGGCGTGTCCGACGCCGTGTCGCCGAGTTCGGCACGCAGGTAGCGGGCCAGCGCCGCCGGCGTCGGGTAGTCGAAGACCAGCGTGGCGGGCAGCTTCAGCCCGCTCGCCTCGCGCAGCCGGTTCCGCAGTTCCACCGACGTCAGCGAGTCGAACCCGGTGTCCTTGAACGCCGTGTCCGCGCGGACGGCCTCCGGCCCGGCGTGCCCGAGCACCAGCGCGACCTGCGTGCGGACGACGTCGAGCAGCAGCGCCTCCTGCTCCGCGGGGGCGAGCCCGGCGAGCCGCCCGGCCAGTCCCTTGTCCACAGTGGACGCCGGACGCGCCTGGTGCCGTCCCGGGCGGACCAGGCCGCGCAGCAGGTGCGGCACCGTCCCGGCGGCCCGCGTCTTGCGCAGGTCGAGCTTGACCGGGACGACGAGCCCGTCCGGAGCTGCGTCGAACAGCTCCATGCCTTCGGCGGGTGAGATGGCGAGGACCCCGCCGCGGCTCGCCCGCGCCTGGTCGGCGCCGCCGAGGTGCGCGGTCATCCCGTCGGTCTGTTCCCACAGGCCCCAGGCCAGCGACGTGCCGGGCAGACCAGCGGCCCGGCGGTTCGCGACCACGGCGTCCAGGTAGGCGTTGGCCGCGGCGTAGTTGCCCTGGCCGGCGGAGCCGAAGACGCCGGAGGCGGACGAGAACACGACGAAGGCGTCGAGGTCCAGGTCGCGGGTGAGTTCGTCGAGGTGACGGATCGCGTCGACCTTCGGCGCGAAGACCTTCGCCAGCCGCTCCCGCGTCAGCGACTCGAAGACGCCGTCGTCGAGGACGCCGGCCGTGTGCACGACGGCGGTCGGCCGGTGCTCGGCCAGCACCGCGGCCACCTGGTCCCGGTCGGCCAAGTCGCAGGCGACCACGGAGACCTCGGCGCCCTGCGCGGTGAGCTCCGCGGTCAGCTCGGTCATGCCGTCGGCGTCGGGGCCGCGGCGGCTGACGAGCACCAGCCGCCGGACGCCGTGCCGGGCGACCAGGTGCCGGGCGGTGAGCACGCCGAGCGAGCCGGCGCCCGAGATCACGGCGGCGATGATCCGCTTGCCTGGCAGCGCCGGGACGATTTCCCGGGAAAGCGCTCTCGGGCCGGCGAGGAAGGGCAGGGTGCCGTCGGCGAG